>JAYKGU010000262.1:0-29473 GCA_035285585.1 Synechococcales cyanobacterium | reverse complement strand
GAAGGAGTAAGGAGGAAGGAGGAAGGAGGAAGGAGGAATGAGGAAGGAGGAAGTAAGAAGGAAGAAGGAAGAAGGAAGAACGAAGAACGAAGAACGAAGAACGAAGAACGAAGAACGAAGAACGAAGAACGAAGAACGAAGAACGAAGAACGAAGGAGGAAGGAGGAAGGATGGAGTCAAATCCAAAATCTAAAATCAAATCCAAAATCTAAAATCCAAAATCTAGCTGTTGCTAAGATCAGACCAGTCACAACAAAGCTCACTGCCGCCATGACCAATGCCCTGAATCCACGGGATGCGATCGCCCCCCCCAAAATGACCCTGGCCGACTACCTCAGCTACGACGATGGCACCGACAGCCGTTACGAGCTAGAGAATGGAGAACTGTTAGCAATGCCACCGGAAAGCGATCGCAATCAGCGCATTGCCTCCTATGTGTTTGCCTATTTGCTGCAACTGGGGGTGCCGTTTTATTGCTTGAGGATTGGGGCAGAAGTCGCCGTGAGTGGCACACGGGCAACGGTGCGGCTGCCCGATTTGATGGTGCTCTCGGAAGAATTGGCCCAGGTATTGGCAGGGGCCAGCCGCTCGACGGTGATGCTGGATATGCCGCCGCCCCGGTTGGTGGTGGAGGTGGTCAGCCCCGGTAAGGCGAATGAGGAGCGGGATTATCGATACAAGCGATCGCAGTACCAGGCGCGGGGTATTGCCGAATATTGGATTATTGACCCGATGCAGCAGAAAGTTACCGTCTTGACCCTGGTGGCGGGCTTGTATGAAGAGGGGGTGTTTGCTGGAGACACCGAGATTGCTTCCCCGCTGTTGCAAGCGTTGGGCCAATCAGCACCGCTCACGGCGGCCCAGGTATTCGCAGCGGGATCACAAATGTAAACCTGATCAAAAGCACAACCGCCATGACCAATGCCCTGAATCCACGGGATGCGATCGCCCCCCCTAAAATGACCCTGGCCGACTACCTCAGCTACGACGATGGCACCGACACCCGCTACGAACTGGAGAATGGAGAACTGTTAGCGATGCCACCGGAAAGCGATTTCAATCGGCGGATTGCTATGTTTTTGCTGGTGTATTTTTTTCAGCAGGGGGTGCCCTTTCCTCGCCTGACCATGAAGACTGAAGTCGCCGTGAGTGGCACACGGGCAACGGTGCGGCTGCCCGATTTGATGGTGCTTTCGGAAGAATTGGCCCAGGCATTGGCAGGGGCCAGCCGCTCGACGGTGATGCTGGATATGCCGCCGCCCCGGTTGGTGGTGGAGGTGGTCAGTCCCGGTAAGAAAAATGAGGAGCGAGACTATCGATACAAGCGATCGCAGTACCAGGCGCGGGGTATTGCCGAATATTGGATTATTGACCCGATGCAGCAGAAAGTTACCCTCTTGAACCTGGTGGCGGGTCTGTATGAAGAGGCGGTGTTTGCTGGAGACGCCGAGATTGCTTCCCCGCTGCTGCAAGCGTTGGGCCAATCAACACCGCTCACGGCGGCGCAGGTATTCGAAGCGGGAGCACAAACTTGAGCAGAATCCACACCTATGAGCCAAACCCTTAGGAGGTTTCCGGAATGTTCTTTGTCTGCCAACGATATCTGATATATCCGCAGATTTCGCAGATGGACGCAGATATCAAATCGGCAGGGACGTTATTCACCTGCAAATTTGCAAACAAATACCATAAGTACGTGGCCATAAATAAAAGCCAGTGGGGTGTGCCCCCCGGCCGGGGGCGCACCCCACCATAGCTACGTTGACTGGTGACCACCTACTTACCGACCTGATAAAGGGTAAAACCTTTTCCAGAAAGCGCTTTAATCTGAAGAAGTGATCTGAAAACGAGGGAGGGCAGTCATGCGGGCATTAACAAAATGGTCAGTTGCAGACTATCATGCCATGCGAAGCCTTGGCATTCTCGATCGCCATCGCTGCGAACTTATTAATGGAGAAATTTGGGACATGGCTCCGGAAGGAGAACAGCATCGGTTTGTCTGTCACCGGGGGGTCAAATATTTGCGGGAATTGCTCAAGGATCAGGCTGAAGTGTTTGAGGCCCATCCCATCACGCTGCCAAAGTCAGAACCACAGCCAGACATCGCCATTGTGCGCCTGCCCGATACCCGTTATCTCCAACATCATCCCTATCCAGAAGACATTTACTGGCTCATTGAAGTATCCGATACAACCCTCACCTATGATCTGGAAACGAAGCGCAAGCTCTATGCTCAAGCAGGCATCAAAGAATATTGGGTGGTTGACGTAGCACAGCGACAACTGACGGTGTTTAGCGATCTACAGAATGATGATTTCTTAACCCAAAAAATCGTTAGTAACGGCATAATTTATCCAGTTGATTTCCCTGATATGGCGATCGCCATTGATCGGTTTGTCAATATTCCCCAGTCGTAAGTGATTTGCCCCAATTTTGGTACAGAACATGCCCCCGGTGCTCCTACCCCGTCTCCCCCTTTCCCTGCTCCTGAGCGCGATCGCCCCCCTCCTACTCAGCCCTGGGGCGATCGCCCAAAACATCCCCAACGACTTGCCTGAAGAGGATTTGCCCGACATCGAACAAATCACTCCCGATCTCCCCCCCGATCCCTTTGAAGACGCCCCCGAAGAAATTCCTGAAACACCCGCCCCAACGCTAGAACTACCCGCCGAGCCAGTGGCACCCATCGAGCCAGAGGTTCCCGCCGTGAGCTTTCTGGTAGAAGATATTACCGTCACCGGCAACACCGTTTTGGAGGACGAGATCCAGGCTTTGGTGGCCGAATATGAAGGACGGGAGGTGACCTTTGATGAACTGCTGGAGCTGCGATCGCGCATCACCCAGCTCTACTTGGACAGCGGCTACATCACCTCCGGTGCCTTTCTGCCCACGGGCCAAACCCTCACCGATGGCACGGTAGACATCCAGATCGTAGAAGGTAGCGTGGAAGACATTCAGGTGGGCGGATTGCGGCACTTGCAGCGCAGCTATGTGCGCAGTCGCCTGCGGTTGGGTACGGAGACGCCCCTGGATCAGGATAAACTGCTGGAATCCTTGCAGCTCCTCCAGCTCGACCCCTTCATTCGCCAGATCAACGCCAACCTCACGGCGGGCACCGCTCCCGGCAGAAACATTCTCATCGTGGAAGTGGACGAACCCTCCCCCTTTAGCGCCAGCATCGGCGGCGACAACTACCGGCCTCCCAGCATTGGCTCCGGGCAGATTAGCTTTGGCGTGGGCTACAGCAACCTGATTGGTATTGGCGATCGCCTTTTTGCCGAATACGGCTTCACCGATGGGTTAGACATCTTTGACGTGGGCGCATCCGTGCCTTTGAACCCACGGGACGGCACCCTCAGCTTCCGGTTCAACAGCAGCGAAAGTGAAATCATCGACGAGGAGTTTGAAGAGCTGGAAATTCAAAGCGAAACCCGCACCTATGGTCTGAGCTTTCGACAGCCGGTGGTGCGATCGCCCGAAACTGAATTCGCCCTGGGCATTGGCATCGACCTGCGGCGGCGGCAGACTTTTATTCTGGATGATATTCCCTTTTCTTTCTCGGAAGGGCCGGAGGAAGGGCAGTCCAACGTCACCGTGATTCGGCTGTTTCAAGACTGGGTGGATCGGTCGGCTACGCGGGTACTGGCGGCGCGATCGCAGTTTAGCTTTGGCATTGATGCCTTCAACGCCACCGTCAACGACAGCGGCACTGATGGCCGTTTCTTCACCTGGATTGGCCAGTTTCAGTGGGTGCAGCAAATTGGCTCCCGTAACCTGTTGATTACCCGCCTCAGCACCCAGCTGACGCCGGACTCTCTCCTATCTTTGGAGCAGTTCAGCATCGGCGGCGTAGACACGGTGCGGGGCTATGCCCAAAACCAACTGGTGGCCGACAATGGCGTGTTGGGAGCCGTTGAGTTGCGTCTGCCCGTGACCCGCAACCCCCAGCGGCTCCAGCTCATTCCCTTCTTTGAAATTGGTACGGTCTGGAACAACCGCACCCCCGACCCAGAAGAATCCACCCTTGCGGGCATTGGCCTGGGGCTGCGGGCGGAAGTCCTCCCCAACTTGTTTGCCCGGCTGGACTATGGTATTCCATTAATTAACGTAGACAACGACTCGGATTCCTTGCAGGAAGACGGTTTTTACTTTTCCTTGCGCTATCAACCTTTTTGAAGAGGGATGGGCTGTAGTTAACTCTTTGGGTACAACGGAAGATAACTTTATCAAGAATGGTTGCAACAGCCCAACGGCTTGGAGGTCAGCGATAAGTCGGTGAGGGGCCAAAAGCGGGAGCATGACTAAACTTTCTACTCATCATCCATCTGTATTGGGGCTGACCATCGGGGTGGGGGTTGGCCTATCGATTGTTGCTGCCCTGCTGGTGGGGCGTTGGGAAGCCTCCAGACAACAGGCCCGCTTTCAGCAGCAGATTGAGCATATTACAACGGCGCTGCAGCGGAGCCTCAATCGCTACACTGACGTGATGGCCTTTTTAGAGGACTTTCATGCCGTGATGCAGGGGCAGGTGGGACGTGAGGACTTTGCGGCCTATGTGGCGCGATCGCTCAGCACCCATCCCGGCATCCAGGCGTTGGAGTGGGCACCCTTGGTTCAACAGGCCGACCGGGTCACTTTCGAGCAAACCATCCAGCGTGAAGGTTATCCCAGGTTTCAAATCACCGAATTAGCCAGCAACGGTCGCTTGATAAGGGCCAGCGATCGCCCCTACTACATCCCGGTGACCTACGTGGTGCCCCTGCGGGGTAACGAAGCTGCCCTGGGGTTCGACCTCAATTCCGACCATGCCCGGGCCGCCGCCATTGAGTCTGCCCGCACCAGCGGCAAGATCACCGCCACCGGACGCATACGCCTGGTGCAGGAACAGCGGGATCAGTTTGGGTTTCTGGTGCTTTTACCTTTGTATCAAGCGCCTGATGGCTCTGAAAGAGTCACTTCACCCCAGCCGTTTCAGGGATTTTTAGTGGGTGTGTTTCGGGTCTCCGATGTGGTTGAAGAATCGCTTCAGGGGTTGGAGCATACCATTGATTTTGCGATTCATGACCAGAATGCTACCGCTAACCAGCAGTTTTTGGGACGGTATGGGGCAGTCATGCAGCAGGTGGTAACAGAGGAGGGCGATCGCCCCTTACATCCCCGCTACGCTTCCCTCTGCCCGACTTCACTAAGCTGTCGGCGCACGCTTCTGGTGGGCCAGCGTCAGTGGCAGATTAGCTTTTCGCCCGCGTCCAACTACCTGTTTGGCATTGCCTACGGCGCACCTACCGCCTTTCTGGTGGGCCTGGTGCTGACGGCAAGCCTCACCCTGTTTCTACACAATTTGAACCGGGAGCTGGAACAGGCAAAAACCTTAAGCCAGCTAAAACTCCGCTTTTTTTCAATGGCCTCCCATGAGCTGCGCACGCCCCTGAGTACCATCTTGCTATCGGCGGAGTCGTTGCAAATGAAGGATCACCAACTATCGGATTTGCAAAAGCAGCATGCCATTCAGCGCATTTATCTCACTGCAAAGCAAATGAGTCAACAGATTACAGACCTGTTGACCTTAACGCGGGCAGAAGTGGGCAAGCTGGAATTTAATCCGGAACTGCTGGACATTGGTAGCTTCTGCCAGCAGGTACTTGACCAACTGGAAGATCGGGTACGCCAGCGAATTCAGTTCCTTTGCTCCTGCCAGCATACCCGAGCTTTTTGGGATAAAAACCTGGTGCGATCGCTCCTCACTAACCTCCTTGCCAACGCCGTGAAGTACTCCCCCGATCCACTCCCAGTCCAGTTCCATGTAGGCTGCAATGACCAGACCGCGACCCTTGAAATTCGCGATCGCGGCATTGGCATTCCGGTGGCCGATCAGCCCCAGATTCGAGAGGCTTTCTATCGAGGCAGCAATGTGGGGGAGATCGCCGGAACGGGTCTGGGATTGGCAGTCGTCCACACCTGTGTGGAACTGCACCGAGGGGAGTGGGCGATCGCCAGTGCGGAGGGAAAGGGAACAACCGTAACCGTGAGGTTGCCCTTGGAATAAAAGAGGGTGGGCGATCGCCCTCTAACCACCCCTCCATCACCAAAATCCTGACGGATAGCCCAAGATATGGAAGGGACTGCTACAATTTCACCTTTCGCCACCTCAAGCCCGAATTTCTGCCCCAAGTGGTGGAGGAAGAGAAAAGCAATACTCAGTTAAAGTTGCCAGTGTAGCTGTCATTGCCCAGGAGGGTGTCCGCCATGTCTGAGCGTTCCTATGATGTTGTTCTCTACGGGGCCAGCGGCTTCGTCGGCAAGCAGACGGTGCAGTACTTTGCCCGCCATGCTCCGCGTGATTTACGGTGGGCGATCGCCGGACGCAACCGCCAAAAGCTGGAAGGAGTCCGCGATGAAGTTGGTGTCGCAGTAGATGTATTGGTCGCTGACAGCAAAGACCAGCAGGCGGTGGACGACATCGTCTCCCAAACACGAGTGATGCTCACTACGGCTGGCCCCTTTGCCCTCTATGGCGACTCTCTGGTAGATGCCTGCGTGCGCTTCCACACCCACTACGTAGACATCACGGGAGAAACGCCCTGGGTGCGATCGCTCATTGACCGCTACCACGACCAGGCTGCTATGGATGGCACCCGTATCATCCCCGGCTGCGGCTTTGACTCGGTGCCGTCGGATTTGGGGAGCTATCTGGTGGTGCGGCAGCTACAGCGGCAGTGGGGCGTGCTCTGTGAGCAGGTGAAGGCATACTTCCAGGCGTTCGGGGGCTTCAATGGCGGCACGCTGGCGTCGGCCATCAACCTGTACGACTCCGAGCAGTCCGCGCAGTTCAACGATCCCTTCCTTTTGAATCCAGGGGAACCGCACTCCCAGTCTGAAATCGAGCGCAACCGCGACCCGGAAACCCCGACCTTTGACGCAAACCTCGATACCTGGGTGGCTCCCTTCTTCATGGGCGCGGTGAATACTCGCGTGGTGCGGCGCAGCAATGCCCTGTATGACCAGTGGCAGGAACCCTATGGCCCCAACTTCACCTACCAGGAGTATCTCAAGTTCGATGAACCCCTGTCCTGGCTGAAGGCAGCGGGCGTGACCGCAGGCACCTCCCTGTTCATGGGGGCGCTGCAACAGCCTCAGGTGCGATCGCTCGTGCAACCGCTACTCCCCAAACCGGGCAGTGGCCCATCGGAGGAGACGATGAATGAGGGCTGGTTTTCCTGCGAATTGGTGGGCACGTCTACCGATGGGCACAAAGTGCGGGGACTGATTCGAGATCAGGGAGACCCCGGCAACCGGGCAACGGTCAAGTTTGTCTGCGAATCGGCTCTGAGTTTGGCGCTCCAGCCTGATGAACTGCCCGGTGGTCAGGGGCGAGGCGGGGTGTTGACGCCAGCGACTGGGTTGGGCGAAGTGCTGGCAGAACGATTGCGTAAAGCTGGGATGACAGTGGAGGTCGGGGAAGCTTGATTGCCGCTCCAGTAATAGAAGTAATTTGCCGGAGGCGATCGCACTGATGAGAGAGGGGCGATCGCCCTCCCACCACCCGCAGCGATCGCCCCCCAGCGTCGTCGCAGTCTTCTGTTGGGCGATCGCCCTTCACAATGGCGATCGGTTGGCTGGATGTAATTGGTCAATGCGCCATGCGTGGGGATTGTTCTGGATATAGCGACGGATGTGCTGCATTGATAGATCGTCACGAATAATGCGGTCGTAATAATTGCGTTGCCACACGGGGGTTCCGGGGGTATCACGCAGCATATTAATGCGTTTGGTGACGGCAGATTTAAATGATCCAACGATGGTTGAAATGGATTGGGCGATCGGTTTGCCAAATTGCCGGGGGTAGGGGCATGGCAATGCCATGCCCCTACGGGGGGTGTCGGTGATCACCAAAATTCCATGCACATGATTGGGCATGATGACGAAATTATCGAGTCGTACCGGGTGGAAATGATGGGGAATTTCTTGCCAGCAATCGGCGGCGATCTGCCCGAATTCATTCAGCCTCATTTCGCCGTTAATGATGTCACCGAAGAGGCATTGGCGTTGATGGGTACAGATGGTGATGAAATATGCGCCTGGAGCGGTGTAGTCGTGGTGTTTAAGGCGAATGGAACGACGACGATGGAGCCTGGGGTCATAATCCATGATGAAACCCTGAACGCACGCATGTTTAGGGTTCCCGGATGTGGAGCTTGATCTCACGTCGTTGAGCCAAGGATAAGGTAGAGTAAAGCGATCGCCCCCTTCCTGTTCAGATGCGATCGCCCAACAGCGTCGTCGCAGTCTTTGTGTTGGGCGATCGCAAAGTAAATCGCAGAATACTCCGGCAGTTGTTGCCTCTCGGATAGTTTGAGGATGGGTAAAGGCTGGCTACTAGGGGCGATCGCTCTTCCGCAATACGATTGCTCTAGACAAATTATCGAAACTTAGCTGTGGGTAAGTGGCAACCGATGTATCCGACAATTATTTCCCCTGGTTGAATTGGATAGAAATGAATACGCCAAGCCATTGGCGTGAGACGGACATGCCAACTAAAAACACGGCTTTGCCCATCTGAGCAGGCAAAAGTGCGCTCCTGCCCGTACATATTGAGTGTCGCTCTGCTCTCTGTAGTGGCTCTAGCAGTCAACTTATTCGGGTCAAATGCACCAGTTGTCCAATCCGATGCACAATTCTGTAAATCTGATAATCTCTTCTCAATTGGATTGAGCATTACGCTTCCAGCCTGGAGGTCTGCCAATTGTTTCTTTACAGAATCGCAAAACTGCAAGTTTGGGAACAAATCATTTCTCCTATCCCACAGCAATACACCATTATGAATTCCTTGAAGTAGACGACTCTCAAACCATTGGAGATGATCGTGTACATGTTTTCTACAGCTTGCGTGAACGATAGTACCTCTGTCGTTTTCCTCATCAGCATGAATTATTTCTAAATCTAAGTAGCTATAATCCCAGCAGGGCATTGATCTTACGCTTACCGGAAACATATCAAGGATGTAAGCAGCACCAAGCCCAATTGCTACTTTTCCTTCATGCAAGAATTCACAAGGACCGGTCATATTTTCGATTTCCTGAACAGCAGTATTTAGAATGTCCTGAGAAAAAGGTGATTTAGTGACGAGGGTTTTAATAAATCTTTGCTCTTCGCGATCCACTTCGTCATCGTTCAACCACCGTCTTACAGGATAGCCAGGTGCAAGCATTTCAGTGTAAAAATCATACTGCGTTCGAAGGATGATTTGTCTACCTGCTTGGGCTTTTACAGCCCTTACAGTTTGGATAAAATCCACCATCCACTGGCGTGCCATAAAAGCGTCGGGAGCGGGATCCTCTAAAGACAGTTCATTCAAAACTAGATCTAAGGCCATATCTCATTCCTGGGCTGGTTCTAACAATGCATCTAAGCTCTTATCCCACTCATCAAAGAAACCATCGGGCCAATGGTTGATTCTCCCATTTCTATCAACTTTAGGAGAGACAACTTTAGTAATAACTTGATTGTTTTGATTAATACGCTCGAAGAAATGCAGACACACATCCTCTGGCTTAATTTTACCTCCATGAACAGCCAGGCGAATCCCGTTCAACACATGATCACTGTGTGTTTCCACAATCACTTGAATATCACAGCTTGCCGCTAATGCTAATAAATGTCCCATCATTGATTGCCCTCTAGGATGAAGATGGGCCTCAGGATTTTCGAGGAGGATAAGTGTCCCTGGTGGGGAGGCAAGTATTGCCAAAAGAATAGGCAGCGTGTAAGTAATACCGAACCCAACATTTGTTGCTCGATAAGGGTTACTCAATCCGTAGAAAAACTGCAAACTTACTAAGCCCATATCCGGATTGAGCTTTCTTTCAATTCGCGTACCTGGGCTTACCTCGCCCATCCATGCCCTGACTTGGTCGATCAAATTGGAAGATTCAGCTTCGGGATGGTTTAAAGTTTGATTTGGAATGTGCTCATCCCTATAAACTGATAAAAAATGTGCTGAATATTCTCCTCTAGTACCAATCTGCTTACGCTGGCGCACTTGAAAATCTGAGGTCTCAAAGAACGGGCGAGGACCAATGCGTTCTGCAGTGAGATAGTGAAAGAAATTATTGTAAAGGCTTGTTTCGTATATACTGCCTTTGGTAGGCGGTGAATCTAGCTTTAAAACATCAGCCACTCTATCATAGTTAAATGACCATATTCCTACTTCTCCATTACACCATGTAACGCTAAATTCTATTTTTTCTTCTGCTCCTGCTCCCTCAAATAATGCATCTTGGGCAGTTCCAACCGAAACCAAATCGCCATTAAGAGCTAATCCGACATTTGGCAATAAATCTTGGTAATAGGACTGTCTCAAAAGTAGTAATGATTGGATAGAGGAAGATTTACCAGAACTGTTCAACCCTGTAAAAAGAGTAAGCTTCCCTAAATCGAATCTTTGATTTTCGAAACACTTGAAGTTTTTTATCTGTACTGACTTGATAGTGTTTTTTTCTGTCGCCATTGTCTTGACCAAGGTGAATGACTAAATGTAATCTTATTTCGATTGCAAAACTTCGTCTATCAATTTGCGTATCTGTTTGAACCTATGCTTAACTTTACCAATGTCTCCTGTCCCTTGCGAAATAGAAGTTTCAAAGTAAGAGTCATTATTCATCAACTCAATAAATCGATCAACAAGAAGTGTTTTGTTATTCTTTAAGACCAGGATTTGAGTGTCATCCAAGGAACTTAAATTAACTGACCAAGTTTCAAAAAGAGCTTTATTGATCGGCGATCTCGGCGCATTTTTCTTGTAACGTTTCCGAAAAGCATCGTTCTCAAAAATATCAGCAGCAGCAGCCATTGTTCTGAAAAACTCACTCTCAAGCTGAAATAATTCCTTGTCAGGCATCTTGTTCATTGCTTCCATCACTTCATTTAGAAAAGTATCAAGTTCCTTAGCATCATATTCATCAGGGGAAAAGACCTTAAATGCTAGAAACCGCAGAACCACTTCGCGAGCAGACATACGCTTGTCTGGCACACCGTTTGCCGTTGCTACTCTGAATTCCTTGGATCGTGCAAGCTTCTCCAAAAGACGTGTTGCTTTTCCCTGGTTAAGGGCATGTCTGATTTCTTGAGATGACAGAGGAAGACCACCAGTATTAATCCTTCTGAAAATGTTGAATTTCACTTCGGGTGGCGTCCCCGCCTCAATCAAATATACAGTTATTTGCGTTTCGTTGATTCGACGCTGATAGCTCCTTGGTAACTCATCGTAGGTCTTACTCTCAAATTGCGTGAGAAACTCCAATTTTGACAACCTAAATTTTTCCTCGTCAAGCACGAACTTCTTGATAGTTGTTAGTCGCTGTTGACCATCAATAACCACCCACTTATCTTCGTCTGTAGCGTCTATGTAGAATGCTGGCAATGGTATGCGGATCAGCATCGACTCAATTAATCTACTTTTGGCCGTATCGTTCCAAATATTGGAGTCACGCTGAAAGTCAGGCGACAGGTTTATCTCTTCATATTTAATTCTATTAAGAATCAAATCAATTGTTATTTGTCTTGCATCAATTTTAATTTTGGTAGGATCAAACGGTTCGATTATTTCTTCTTCCTCTACTTCAACTCCTGTATCATCCTCTTCAAAAACTTCCAAATGAGTTTGCCTTAAATCTTTCACTTGTGATTGATTAGAATTCATACGTTGCAGTTCCTCGTAGAAGAATTTGATAAAATTATAGACCGGTATTCAATCTGAGACGAGAACTCGGAGTAACATATATCTGGGCTAACAATCCATATTAAACCTCAAAACTCATGCAGTACAATTGCCCCTCTCCCAGTCGCAGCGCACCTCTTATATTCTGACAGCCTAAACCAAAGCAGTGAATCGGTTTGGGGGTGGGAGCAAACGCTTACAAATCGTGCGATCGCCTCCCTCAGCTCTGACTGATTAGCCCAGGTGCTCATTCTGTGGCGATCGCCCCCAAGCTATTGCCGCTCCTGGAATTCCCAGCTAGCGAAATTTATAACAGTGCGATCGCCCCTCTCCCAGTCGCAACGCACCTCTTATGTTCTGACAGCCCAAATCAAAGCGATAAAATTGGGCTAAACGTTCTGCCCGTCGAGGAAATGCCATGACCATCAGCTTAGATCTGCCCTCAGAGTTAGAGAACGAGCTATCTGAAGAGGCTTCCAGGCTTAAATTACCTTTAGCTGAGTACATTTTGCGAGTGCTGGCATTCCGTCCCTTCACGCAAAACCTTCCCAAAACCGGGGCCGAGCTTGTAGCTTACTGGGAAAAGACTGGAGTAATCGATTTGCGCTCTGACATTACCATCGAAGGCACTTTTAACCCCATTGAAGCCACTTTTTACTCCTCTGGAGGGGTCGCGAGTGACTTGAATCACACTAATTTACCCTCCGAATAGGTCGTGAGTGACTTGAATCACACTAATTTACCCTTCGGATAGGTCGCGAGTGACTTGAATCACACTGATTTACCCTTTGGAGGGATCGCGAGTGATTTAAATCAATTTCCGAACTCCTTTTGATCACATTTGGAATGATGATTTGCATTCGCTGTAAGGAGCGATCGCTTCTCGCTGTCATCAAAATTTTTGAACTTCATCATCTGCGCCATCTGCGCCATCTGCGGACAATCACCACACCGCCACAGCAAACCAGCAAACCTCCCCCAGCAAGTGTCATAGATATTCAGGTAAAGAAATGCGGGGATTTCCCTACGGCATTAACCGTATTGGCTATAACAAAAATCCGTGACGGCAAGGGGAATAAAGGGTGTCTGTACACAAACTGCGATCGCGACTAATCTACGGACTGCTGGGCCTGGTGCTGGCGCTGATGCTGGCGACGTGCGATCGCGCCCCTGCCCCCACTGGCAACCGTCCCGCACCACCCCCCAGGGAACCTTTGCCGGAAGTTGCCGCCCTGCCCGACCCCGCCCTGCCCGACTGGATTGAGCAGATCAGCCCGACTGGGACCGCCGATACTTTGGCCCAGATTCGCATCCGCTTTGCCGAGCCGCTGGTGCCCGTGGAAAGTTTGGAGAGTGGCGATCGCACCCAGATATTAGACAAGTTTGAGGTCTTTCCCGAAATCCCTGGGGAGTTTCGCTTTCTGACGCCGCGCATGGTGGGCTTTCAGGGCGATCGCGCCATTCCCCAAGCGACCCGGCTGCGGGTGACCCTCAAGGCGGGGCTGGCCGATCTGGCGGGGCATCAGCTCAGCGAAGATTTGCCCTGGACCTTTACCACTGCGCCAATTACCCTGACGAATCTGCCCGGTGCGGAAAGTGGGCGGGGCGGTGAACCTGATCCCATCGAATTGGAACCCACCCTGGAGTTTAACGCTAACGTTCCCCTCGACCTGGCCTCCCTGCGGGATCACCTCACCCTGACGCCGGAGAACCAGGAAAGGGCCGTCCCGGTGCGCGTGGTAGAGGCCGAATATGAGGACGAAACCCTTTCCCCCCAGGAGCAATTTGACGCCGCCGCCCGCCCCTGGACCTACCACGTCACCCCCGAACGTCCTTTGGACAAGGCCACCCGCTACCTGTTCTCAGTCTCACCGGGTCTGCGTCCCGCTGGGGGGAACCTGGCGACCGAGGGCAGCATCGACAGCGCCGTGACCACCTATGCCCCCCTCGCCTTTGAAGGGCTGGAACTGATTGGGGCAGGCAGCGGCGGCGGAGCGACGGGGCGCTTTGTGAACGGACTGGCGCAACTGAAGTTCAATAACGGCCTGGTGGCCGAAAGCGCTGCGGAACATATCACCGTCGAACCCCCGCCCAAAGAAGCCCCCAGCCTGGTGCGGGCTTACAAGGATGACCCCGTGGTGCGGCTCAACCCCTGGGCCTTGGAGCCGAACACCACCTACACGGTCACCATTGACGCGGGACTGGCAGGCCGCTTTGGGCAAACTCTGGCGGAGCCGGTGACAGTCCAATACACTCCCGGTGATTTGACAGCCGACCTTTGGGCACCGGACGGACTGAATATCTTTCCCGCCAGCCAAGATCTTCAGCTCAACCTCTCGACCGTGAACCTGCCGGATGGGGGGTATCGGGCCGCCTATGCCGTGGTGCAGCCAGCGGATCTGGTGGGTCGGGATTCGGTCTATCCTCGGAGCGATCGCCCCAACCTGCTCCCCAACGCCGCCGACTGGCCCACCTTCCCGGTGAATGCTGAGAAGAATGCGATCGCCGACACCACCATCCCCCTGCGAGAACGCCTGGGAGGCACCACGGGAATGCTCGCCTACGGCATCACCGCCCGCACCACCACCTACGACGACAACGGCGCGCAACGCTGGCGAGAGCCGGAATTCTACGGGCTGGTGCAGCTCACCAACCTGGGGGTCTTTGCCCAGTGGTTCCCTGAGACGGGCCTGGTGCGGGTGCATCATCTGGCGGACGGTTCCGCCGTTGACAATGCCACGGTAGACATCTACCGCTCCGACCTCTATGACGGCACGCCGCCCCCGGCCAATCCCGCCCCCTGCGCCACCGGCACGACGAACAGCACGGGCACCCTGGAACTCACCGCCGCCGACCTCCAGAACTGCATGGCCGGGACGGCCTTCACCGACCCGCCCGAACTGCTGACCGTGGCCCGCGAAGGCAGCGACTGGGCCTTTGCCCGCACCCAGTCCTACAGCGGCGGCTACGGCTACGGCATCGACGCCGGATGGAACAGCACCCAGCCCCAGTCGCGGGGCACCGTCTTCTCCGATCGCTTTCTCTACCAGCCGGGGGAAACGGCCTGGTTGACGGGCACTGCCTATTACTTACAACAGGGCACCCTGCGCCAGGACACCAACACCGCCTACCGGGTCACCATCACCGGCCCAGAGGGCAATGAACAGGATTTGGGCACCCAGACCACCAACGACTTCGGCACCTTCTCCCTCCAGTGGGACATTGGCCCCGACCAGCCTCTGGGCTACTATTCCGTTCTGGCCAAAGCCGACAATGGGGTAGAACTCCAGGGGGAATTGCGGGTGGCGGAGTTCAAGCCCCCCAACTTCCAAACCGAGCTGACGGTGGAGCAGCCCTTTGCCACAGTGGGCGAAACCCTCCAGGCGGACGTCCAAAGCAACTACCTGTTTGGCGCACCCGTCCAGGGGGGCACGGTGAACTACTACGTGACCCGCCGCCCCACGGAGGTGACGCCTGAAGGGTGGGACGACTTCACCTTTGGCCGCCAGTGGTACTGGCCGGAGGAGCGCCCCAATGTGTCCAGCGATGTATTGGAAACCAGCCAAACCCTGAGCGACCAGGGGCAGAGCCAGCTCTCGGTGGACATTGCCGATGACCTGCCTTACCCCATGACTTACCGCATTGATGCCGAGGTGGTGGATGTCTCCAACCTGTCCGTGGCGGATTCGCAAACGGTGACGGCGCTGCCAGAGGAGCGGCTGATTGGCCTCCAGCATGACTTTGTCGCCAATGCCGGGGAGCCGTTTGCAGTAGACGTAATCGTCACCGACCCCCAAGGACAGCCCCGCCCCCGACAGACGGTAAACCTGGTGCTGGAGCGGATTGACTACAGCAGCGTCACCGAGGTGATTGAGGGCAGCGCTTCCCCCAACTACCAGGTGGAGTATGTGCCGGTGGATGAAGTATCGGTGCGATCGCTCAACGCCGCCCAATCTATACAGCTCAATGCTCCCGAAGCTGGCCCCTACCGCATCCGCGCCACCTTTGCCAATGGAGATGAACGATCCGCCACCGACAGCCGCCTCTGGGTGACGGGCGCGGATGCGGTGTATTGGGGCGATCGCTACACCGACAACCGCCTGGAAGTGCAGCTCGACAAAGACCGCTATGCTCCCGGTGAAACCGCCACCGCCCTGATCCAGTCACCCTACGAAGCGGGGGAACTGTACTTTGCTGTGGTGCGCCACGATCGCCTCTACGAACAGGTAATTCCCGTGGAAGGGGGTGCGCCCCAGGTGTCTTTCACCGTGACGCCGGAGATGCTGCCCAATGCGGCGGTGGAGGCGGTACTCATCCGCCAGGGAGCACCTTTGGATACAGATCTACCCAGCGATTTGGAAAATCTGGCCAGCGTGGGCTTTGCGCCGTTCAATGTGGCATTGGGCGATCGCTACCTCACCCCCGAAATCACCCCCGCCCAGCCCGAACTTCGCCCCGCCAGCGAGCAAACCCTGAACCTTTCCCTCACCGACAGCCAGGGCCAGCCCGTCCAGGGGCAGCTCACCGTGATGGTGGTGGATGAGGCGGTGCTTCAGCTCAGCGGCCACCGTCCCCCCGACCTGGTGGAGACCGTCTACGCCGACCAGGACATTTCCACCCGCTTTGCCGACAACCGCTCCGAGGTGGTGCTGCGGCCCCTGTCGTCACCTTTGGAGAAAGGCTGGGGCTATGGCGGCGGCTTCTCCGCTGGCGGCGAAAGTACCCGCATTCGCAGAGACTTCCAGGCCCTTGCTTTCTACGAGGGGTCCGTGCTGACGGACGCCCAGGGTGAGGCCCAGGTACGCTTTACCCTGCCCGATAACCTCACGACCTGGCGGGCGATGGTGGTCGCCACCGACGGCAACCTGCGCTTCGGCAACAGCGACACTACCTTCATCACCACCCAGCCGCTGATTACCGCCCCCGTGCTGCCCCAGTTTGCCCGACCGGGCGATCGCTTCCAGGCAGGACTATCCGTCACCCCCACCCGCGACCAGCGGGGACAACTGGCCATCCAGGGAACCGTCAGCGATGGCCTCACCTTTGCCGAAGCGGGAGAGTCAACGACTCTGGAAACCTCCGCGCCAGACGGTACCAAGGCTTACCGCTTCCCGATGGAGGTGACCGGCGATGGAGATGCCCAGGTGCAGTTCCAGACCCAGTTGGGCCAGGAGCAGGATGGCTTCCAGGTGTCCCTGCCCGTGGTGCCCCTGGAGATTACTGAGCAGGTGGTGGATGCCGGGTCTACCACTGAGTCGATGACGATTCCCCTCAGGGTGAATGAAGATGTGATGCCCAATGTGGGCGGCCTGGACGTGTCCCTCTCCAGCACCTTGCTCACGGACATCAAAGCCCCGGTGCAGCAGCTCCAGCGGTCAGAAACCCTGCCGAACCTGTCTACTGCCGCGAGTCGATTGGCGATCGCCGCCAACCTGCAAATCCTCAGCCAGCAGTACGGCCAGGTGATGGACGGCTTTAATGCCCAGGAGGAAGCTACCCAATCCCTCCAGCGAATGCGCCAGCTCCAGCGGCCCGATGGTGGCTTCAGCAGTTGGCCGGGGTTTGAGCAGTCCGATCCCTTTGTTTCTGCTTATGCGGGTCGGGCGATCGCCGCTGCCAATACTGCCGGATTTACGGTAGATGCCGCCATCACCAACGCCCTCCAGCGCTACCTATCAGAGCTGCTGACCAATCCGGGGCAGGTTAGCTGGTGCGAGGCGGCCCTTTGCAAAAACCAGCTTCGCCTGGAAACCCTCACCGCCCTGGCCGCTCTGGGCAATCCCCGGCAGGACTTTCTGGCGGATTTGTACGAGCAGCGGGAGCAGTTTGACTTTGTCAGCCAGATCAAGCTGGCCCGCCACCTCACCCGCTTTGGCAACTGGCAGACGGAGGCTGGCACCCTCGCCAATCAGCTCCAGGAATCGGTCTACGAAACCGCCCGCACCGCTGCCATCAACCTCCCTGACGGCTGGGGCTGGTATCACTCCCCGGTAACTGCTCAAGCGGAGGCGCTGGAGCTGTTTGTGGCCCGCAGCGCCACCCCCGATCTGCTGACCCGCCTGGTGGATGGCCTCCTGGCCCTGCGGCAGGACGGTACCTGGCAGACCACCTACGACAACGCCCAGGCCCTCAGTGCTTTGGTGACCTACGCCCAACTGCTGCCGGAACCGCCCAACTTTGCCGCCACCGTCCAGCTCAACGGCGAAACCCTAGCCCGCCAGTCCTTCCAGGGCTATCAACAGCCTTCTTTGGAAGTTTCAGTGCCCATGACAGAGCTGCCCCAGGGCGATGCCACTTTGAATCTGGAAAAAAGTGGAGACGGGGTACTGCACTACCTCACCGCCTACCGCTATCGGCCCCAGGGCAATCCCCCCGGACGGCTCCAGGGTTTGCGGGTGACCCGGTTTGTGCGTCCGGCCAATGGAGCCGAAATCCTCCAGAGGATGGGACTGACGCCTATCGAGGAACCTATCACCCTGGGACTGGGCCAGGTCTTTGACGTGGGCCTGGAAATCATCACCGACCATCCAGTGAACCATGTGATCATTACCGACCCCCTCCCCGCTGGCCTGGAAGCGGTCGATACCTCCTTTCAAACCAGCACCCCCTACTTCCAGCCCCAGCAGGACAGTTGGCAAATCGGCTACCAAACTTTAGAGCGCGATCGCGTCCTGGCCTATGGCGATCGCCTGGCAGCGGGCGTCTACACCCTGCACTATCTGGTGCGATCGGTGACGCCGGGAACCTTCCTGTGGCCGGGGTCAGAAGTTCGCTTGGAGTACGCCCCGGAGGAGTTTGGCAGAGCCACGGCGGTGACCTTAACCGTAGGGGATTAGGCCATGGGGACAATGCATACCGCGCCGACGGGGTGAAGGGGCATCGGTGAGAATTCCTTACCTAAGAATCATGCTCAGGGGTCGGTCATCAGGCGATACTGGCCCCAGCGGTTGAAGAACCGTTGATGAAGCAGCTTAAAAGGATCCTTAAACCTGTGGAAAAAGTACTTGCTATCATTCTGGGAGGAGGTGCGGGCACTCGCCTTTATCCCTTAACGAAACTGCGTGCCAAGCCTGCCGTTCCCCTGGCGGGAAAGCATCGGCTGATCGACATTCCCATCAGCAACTGCATTAACTCAAACATCTATAAAATTTATGTTTTGACGCAGTTCAACTCAGCGTCTTTGAACCAGCACATTGCGCGGGCCTATGGCTTTTCGGGCTTTCACCAGGGCTTTGTGGAAATTCTGGCGGCCCAGCAAACACCGGAAAATTCCCACTGGTTCCAGGGAACAGCGGATGCGGTGCGTCAGTACCTCTGGCTCTTTGAAGAACTGGATATCAATGAATTCCTGATCCTGTCCGGCGATCACCTGTATCGCATGAACTATATGGACTTCATTCACCACCACCGGAAGACGGGAGCCGATTTGACGCTCTCAGTTCTGCCGATCGACGAAAAGCGGGCCTCTGACTTTGGCTTGCTCAAAGTAGACGATTCTGGCCAGGTGATTGACTTCAGCGAAAAGCCCAAGGGAGATGCCCTGAAGCAGATGCAGGTGGATACGTCTAAACTGGGCCTGGCCCCTGAAGAAGCCCAGGAAAAGCCGTATATTGCCTCCATGGGTATCTACGTTTTTAAGCGGGATGTGCTGATCAAGCTGCTTAATGAGTTTGCCGACCAGACAGATTTTGGCAAGGAAATTATCCCTGCAGCGGCGAAAAAGCTCAATGCTCAAGCCTATTTGTTCAACGACTACTGGGAAGATATCGGTACGATTGAGGCATTCTACAACGCCAACCTGATGCTGACCCAGCAGCCGGATCCGCCGTTCAGTTTCTATGAAGAGGCAGCTCCCATCTACACTCGGGCAAGGTACCTGCCACCCACCAAACTGCTAGACTCCCACATCACTGACTCAATTTTGGGAGACGGCTGTGTGCTTAAGCGGTGCAAAATTCACCACTCGGTCATTGGCATTCGCTCGCGCATTGAATCGGGCTGCACCATTGAGGACAGCTTGATTATGGGAGCCGACTACTACCAGCGGGCCTTTGAGCGGCGCAGTGACTGCGATCGCAACACCGTTCCCCTGGGCATCGGCGCAAACACAACCATCCGGCGGGCGATCGTAGATAAGAACACCCACATTGGCTGCGATGTGCAGATCATCAACAAAGACCGGATCGAAGAGGCAGAGCGGGAAGATCAGGGCTTTTACATCCGCAGCGGCATCGTCTGCGTTTTGAAAAACAAAATCATCCCCGACGGCACCGTCATCTAGCCCACCAGGAGATTCTCTTCTGGATAGTTGATCACGCTGGGTTTGGGGTCGCCCAGAAGGGCCGCCATGAAGATCAAGACCCCAACCCGTCCCGCATACATGGTCATAATTAAGACGAGCTTACCCGCTGTGGAAATGCTGGCGGTGATCCCCGTGGAAAGGCCCACCG
Source organism: Synechococcales cyanobacterium (assembly GCA_035285585.1). GTDB lineage: Bacteria > Cyanobacteriota > Cyanobacteriia > CAKZMO01 > CAKZMO01 > JAYKGU01. The sequence continues at coordinate 9,307 of JAYKGU010000262.1, read as the reverse complement.
TGGCAAACGCGGACACCGCCTCAAATAAAAGCCGGATAAAATCTAGCTCTGGGTTGGTAAAGGCAATCAAAATCGTGGCCGTGATCACCGTAACCCCCGACCCAAACACCACACCAACGGCTTTCAAGATCAGCGGCATGGGAATCTGTCGCTGATAGCAGAGGACTTCCTCCTTCCCCTGCAGAATGGACTTGGTGGTGTTGTAGAGAATGCGAAAGGTGGTGGTCTTGATGCCGCCGCCCGTGCTGCCCGGATTGGCTCCAATATACATCAGGGCGATCGTCAGAGAGAGGGTGGCCGTCGTCAGGGCACCGTAGTCCACGGCGTTAAAACCCGCCGTTCGGGGCATGACCGAGTGAAACCAGGACACCAGCAGCTTTTCACTAAAGCTCAAAGGGGCCAGGGTGGCGGCATTGCGGTATTCGGTGATGAAAAAGCCGATGGTGCCCGCAATTAGCAAAAAGACCGTCGTGCTCAGGGCAATCTTAAAGTTGAGGCTAAAGATCCGCCAGTCTCGCCTGCGCTGGAACCGTCGCCTCGTCCACACGTAGGCTTCCATAATCACCTGATAGCCGAGGCCGCCCAGAATAATCAGCCCGGAAATGACCAGGTTAACGGGGACATTGGTAGCGTACTGGATCAGGCTGTCTTCAAAGAGGCTGAATCCCGCATTGTTGAAAGCGCTGATGCTATGAAAGATGGCTAGCCAGGCGCTATAGAACGGGCCATAATCCTCTGCAAAAACCGGAAATAGGAGCACCATTCCCCCCAGCTCGAACACCAGGGTGAAGGCAATGATTGACCGGACCAACTGCACCACCCCCGACATGCCGACTACGTCCAGGGATTTCTGGATGGCCAGCTTTTCTTTCAGCCCAAAGCGCCGCCCCAATAACAGCAGCAAGAACGTGGTGGCAGTCATGTAGCCCAATCCCCCCACTTGAATCAGCAGAAGAATGATCATTTCGCCAAACAGGGAATAGTACGTCCCCGTATCCACAACAATCAGTCCCGTAACGCAAACGGCAGAGGTGGCGGTAAACAGAGCCGTCACGGGGTCATTCCAGGCACCCCCCTGAATCGAAATCGGCAGCATGAGCAGCAGGGTACCAATGATAACGAGAGCCAGGAAGCCCAGACAAATAGTACGAGAGACGGTCATACACGAAGAAAGAGGAGTGGGCAGAAGTAGGGCAGGAACTGGCCAACCTTACCGTTTGGGCCAAACACCCATTGGGCAGGGAGCCATGGCGAAAAGTGAAGAAATGTGAAACAATAGGCGCGATCGCCCCCCTCCAGCGTTTTGTTTTGCAGAAAAAGGCAGTCCGCCAATGGTCACTAGTTTAAGGCAACAAATTCAAGCATTCTACGACGCCTCGTCAGGTTTGTGGGAAGATATTTGGGGCGAACACATGCACCACGGGTACTATGGGGTAGATGGTAAACAGCCCAAAGATCGCTACCAGGCCCAGGTTGATTTGATTGAAGAACTGCTGGCCTGGGGGCGTGTTACCCAGGCAGCCCAAATTCTCGATGTGGGCTGTGGCATCGGCGGCAGTTCCCTCTACCTGGCCAGTAAGTTTGGCGCGGCGGTCCAGGGCATTACCCTCAGCCCGGTGCAGGCCCGTCGGGCGACGGAGCGATCGCACGCCTGTCAAGCGGACGCCCAGTTTCAGGTGGTCGATGCCCTGGCCATGCCCTTTGCAGATGAATCCTTTGACCTGGTGTGGTCTCTGGAAAGCGGGGAGCACATGCCAGAAAAGCCCAGGTTTCTGGGGGAGTGCTACCGGGTGCTGAAGCCGGGGGGCATGTTCCTGATGGCTACCTGGTGCCACCGGGAGACGGCAGATCCAGCGGGACCGCTCACCCCTGAAGAAACGGCCCTGCTACAGAGAATCTACCGGGTTTACTGCCTGCCCTACATTATTTCCCTGGGGGACTATGGGGCGATCGCCCATCAGCTTGGCTTTCAGCAAATCCGCACCACCGACTGGTCGGACGGGGTAGCCCCTTTCTGGGATGAGGTGATCCGCTCGGCCTTTACCCCCGCCGCCATTTTGGGGCTGGTGAAGGCAGGGCCACGGATCATCCAGGCAGCGTTTGCCATGCAGCTCATGCGCCAGGGCTACCAGCGGGGGCTGATTCGCTTTGGGGTGCTGGCGGCTCAGAAGGCGGGATGAGCTGACTTTCCAGTGGTCTATCTCGAACCCCGCTGCCGCAGCTCCTGCAAAATATCCTCTGCTGAATCAATATAGCGGATGGCGATGTCTGCTCCATTTTCAATGCAGTTCTACTTGGATGTATTGGACTTTTTAAGGTTATGAACTAGATCAGAGACCGTCTGAAGCATTGTCGGATTGATGCTGGTGTGGTAATTGAGATGCTGGGCGATCGCCTTCACCACCTCAATTAAGCCAGCATTGCCAGCCCGTGCTCCCAGACCGTTTATAGAACACTCAATTTGCCGTACTCCCGACTCCAACCCAATCAAAGAATTCTCCACCGCAAATCCTTGATCATCATGGCAGTGAACGGCAAGAACAGCCTGATCAATATTGGGAACGCGATTCTTGATGGTTTTGAGTAGTGCCGAGAATTCGGGGGGCGATGCTACCCCCATACTGTCGGGAATGGCGATCGTCGTTGCACCGTACTTGATGGCAGTTTCAACGGCCTTACAGACCCGATCCGGATCGCTTCGAGTGGCATCAAACGCCGACCACTCCACGTCTTCACAGTAATTTCTTGCCAGGGAAACTGCCTCTTTAATCGTATCGAATAGCTGGGCGTCTGCTCCCTGGGCATGACTTTGCACGGGAGTAAATATATTGATACGGCCACGATCAGCAGGCTTTAGCGCCACGGCGACGGCTGCAATTTCATCCAATCGGCTGCTAGCTAAACCGCAAATAATAGAGGTTTTGACCTGTTTGGAAACCATAAAAATCTTGTCCACGTCGTCACTGGCAGCTCCGGGATAGCCCACTTCAATGACATCAACTTTCATGGCTTCTAAAAGCTTTGCCAGTTGAATTTTCTGCTGAATGGTGAATTTGCGCTTCAGCGCCATCTCGCCATCTCGCAGCGTCGTGTCAAAAATGGTGATTTTGGTGGTTGTCGTGGTAGTCATAATCCTTTGAGTTCTAAGCGTCGTCCTCTGAGTTCCACTTCATGAATTTTACTCAGCTCTGCATTGCCCAACTAACATTAGTAACATACCACTGCTGGCTTTCTATATCTTTTCGGAGAGTCCAGAGGTGGGAGCCGCTGATTTCCATTAAAGAGGCTTTTCCAGGGATGCGCAAAGTTGTCAGGAAGTTGGCCCGTTTGATGGCGATCGCATCCGACACCTCGATCTCAATTTGAGAAGTAGTGATGTTCTCAATCGTGGCTTGCGGCTGGCACTTTATGGACGGGCAAACTCCCCTGCGGCCATCGATGTCATTAAACAGCAGCTCATGCAGCGGGGTGACAGCGGACAGGATATCTCCAGGCTCAGTAGAGGACAGTTCTATGCTGTTTCAGAAGCTCTGCCAACGCTGATTAAAATTCAGTCCCCGCTATGCTTGAGCTACCATCCATCGAGTCCTCCTGATGAACTGGAAGTATTAGCGCTGGCGCAAGCCTCTCGTGCCGCGATCGCCCCTTCCACAAAAGAATAATTAGAATTTCCTCAAAAGTTAGAGCCTAGGCCCTTACGACCGGCAATTTGGTAAACCGGTCGCTCAATCCATCTAAAGCCTGATCGGCCAGCACAATGCCCAGCCTACCAGGGTAGCTCTTCAGCGATCCCTCAATTGTGAAGTTTTGTCAAGTTTGCGATGGAGTGCAGATGGAGTGCATAATAGTCATACGATAGGTGGACAATCTTCTGAAACCTTTGTGGTTGCGGGTGTAGTTCAGTGGTAGAACGTCAGCTTCCCAAGCTGAATGTCGCCAGTTCGAGTCTGGTCACCCGCTTAGTCTCGCTTAGTAATGATGACGGGCCAAAAGCCCAGAGAGCAAAGCTTTTTCGGCGTTTCGCTCGTCCTGACAATGAGGCGAAGCATCTGTCAGCTAATGGAAGGTTGCAGCTTGTCTTCTCCTTTGGAGGAAAGCGGCAATACATGTCGACTGGTTTTTCGGACACCCCGACGCATCGAAAAGCAGCAGAATTAAAAGCTCGTCAGATTGAGCTTGATATTGCCTCAGGAAATTTTGACGCAACGCTAGAAAAGTACAAGCCTCAATCTGTCCTCAGTACTGTGACCCCGATCACCTCAATCACTTCTGCTGAGCCAACAATCTTGGAGTTGTGGGATAAGTTCATAGAGTACAAAACTCCTCAATGTGCCGAGAATACAATGCGCTACATGTACGGGGTGTACACTGGCTACGTCAAACGGCTACCCTCTCATGATCTACAGCAAGCAGCGACGATTAGAGACTATGTCGTCAAGGAAATTCCTCTCGATTCTGCGAAACGCTTTATGACACGCTTATCCGCCTGCTGTAATTGGGCGGTTGAGTCAAAGCTAATCGAGGCAAATCCATTCATTGGGATGGCAGAGGCAATTAAGCTCCCAAAAGCAAGTAGTGAAGACTACGATGTTGATCCATTCTCTGTGCAAGAGCGAGATGCAATTTTGGAGGCGATCGCCTCTAACCGCTTCTGTCCGAAGGCTTCAGGCTTCAGGCATTCATACTACTTGCCACTGCTCAAAAGTCCTTCGCTGCTCTGGCTGACTCCACAGAGAATCTGTTTTGAGCCGCGAATAGGTAGCTAGCCATCTAGCTCTAAGGGAATCATCATGACTCTCTTCGGAGTACTTGATTTTTAGTTGCCGAATTTGTTGCCTGACCTGTTTCAACGACAGTTGGTGAGCGATCGCCTCTTCCAGCAACGTCTCTCTATCCTTCTGGTTCTTAAGACGAGCGATCGCCTGAGCCTTGGTATATTCAATCTTTCCCTCCTGTAGCGCCACCAAAATCTCTTGTGGCAGCTTCAATAACGGTAATCGGCTCGTTCGAAAACTATTGGGCGTGAATCGTCCAACCGACGAAAAGACCGCCTCGACCGTCTGCCACTCTGGGCTGTGCAAAACGTTTTGCACTGATGCCCGTCTCGGATGCGCCGTCTGGTTCAGCAGGGCAATCACGTCCTCCCGTCTTTGCTGTAACTTCCGCTCCAATAACTCCAAAATCCCTTCCGTTTCCTCTACTGGATTCAGGTTCTCCCGCTGCAAGTTTTCCAGCAGTGCGGTTTTTGAGCTGTTGCGGGACGAGTGCGATCGCTTGGCCTAAGTTACTGATGTGTTAAAGCGCACCCGCCATCGCGACGAACGAGATCAAAGCAGCCTTCCGTCTGATTCCAGACAAACATCTCTGTGTCGTTAGTAGATCGCCAATGATCGTCTTCTGGGGGATGGCCAAACCGGAAATGTAGAGTTACCAAGTTTTCGTCCGATACATTGCCAACCTGATGCCCTTGACGACGATCGACTGTAACGGTGTCCCCTGTAGAAAAGATTTGCGAGGGACCTTCGTATCGCTTCTTCAAATGCCGGAAGCACTCAAAAGGAATGGTATTCTCAAGGTTCTCGGCTGAGACGTACCAATGGGTCATCTGGCCCCGGATAACCTTAATGACATCTAGCGCGTAGCCGTGATGATGCGCCCAAGACTCCTGACCTGGCCTCCAACTGATAACATACACCGCTAATGACCAGGTGCGAAAAATAAGCTGTCGCTTATAACTTTTATCGTCAAATTTCACATATCGATCGATAAACTCATCCGTTAGTTTAGTTTCCTTCACTAATTTATCGAGAAACTGAATGTCTACATCCCCAGGTGGAACAGATTCAACTTGCCTTACTAAGTTGCTCAGCACGAAGCTGTTGACAATTGCCTCGCAGTCAATTCTATCTCCCTTAGAGTGGGACTTCTCGATTATGCGCTCAGTCTGTCGAATCCAATAGGAGTCTTGCTTGATAAAGGATTTTAATAATCGTCTTGTTAAAAATGAATTATATAGATTTCGCGTCCGACAATAGCCTTTAATTTCTTTTAAGTCATCAGGAGTCAATTCAATACCACCCAATGGATAGTTTGAATCTGCTCTATCCTCCAAATATCGATAGCCATACCTTTCTGAACCGCTTATAAGCTTCTCACTAAAAAAAATGATGATTGAAGCTTTTACGAGTAGCAGAAAATGCCAGAGAGCTCTTACGAGTCTTACAGCTTTGGGGACACCGTTCTGCTTCCGTTTATAATCGGCTTCCCATAAGTCTCCCAGAGCTTCGTCTCGAATAGATTCAAATACCAAATATCTTGCTGCATCCTCGATCCATTCTACAAACATGACACTCTTCCTAAACGAAGACTTCAAGTGAAAAACAAGATGATATTCTGGAATAAACTTGATCAAATATAGCAGAACTTTTTCTGACTCGCTAGGTTGTCTGTTGTGACCTGATCTGAAAACGGATTCTTTCTATCTCTTCAAGAATTTCTCGCCCATCGGGAGTCACTTGATAGTAACGGCGGTTATGTCCTCGCCGAATCTTCAAACTTCTACAATCATTTCCCACCTGGACTTTCTTCTCCTTTATAAGTCCTCTACTCCCCAGCCGATGAAGCGCAGGATATAGAGTCCCAGGATCGATCTGATAGTTGCCATCACTCGCGTCACTTACAACTTCAACAATATTTTGGCCATAGCGAGGTATATCTAGAATTGCAAGCATGATCGCTTCTTCCAAAGCTGTTAGCTTTAAGAAATTTCCCATTCTTTGCACAACTCTCTACTAGATAAAGAATCATCAATATCCTACCAAGGATATCAATATTTCAATATCTAGTCTTCGATATAGAAAATCTGTATCGATATTCACCATAGACGAGCATATTGCCGCATCTCTTCATCCTTCCGATTATGGTTCTATCACGTTATCAGTGACACAGGATTTTCCTAATAGTCCAATAGCTGCAAATTATTGATTGATAGGCGAGGAAAGCATATGACGTCCAACTGGTCTTTTTTAATAGTCTTGTTTTTCTTTGGCGAGACTGCTGAGACATCAGCAGATTCATCGGTTGTCCAGAACCCTCATCTTAATCAAGAAGCGTCAGTGATTCAAGCTATCGTTCCTGGCAGAACTGGTCGAGTTTGCTGCGGTGGCTCACTGTGGCCTGCTCGATGCACTCAACCAGTTAGCCTCTTACCAGGAACTCTCACGAGAGTGACAGGTCGCGACAACATCACGTTGCTGGTTGAACCTATCCGTCCTCTCTTGCCTGCGGCCTCATGAATGCCCAGTTCAAGCTAGCCTGCAATAGCAACTTCAGCCGTAGCATTATCGAAATTCGTTAGCTGGATAGAGAGACCCATGTGGAAGAGACATAGCCTCCTTTTTCAATGTACTTGCCGATTTATCAAGTATTTCCTCCTGTTCACGATTGGATTAGTGCTAGTGTGCCTAATTACTATTATTTTCGGGGCACCTGATAGGGCAGCGGCGTTATTTGATGCAGTTTGGTCGCTATGGGTTCGCTTGGCACTCTGTACCCCGCTGGTTCTCAGCTGCGCAGTTATTTTTGAATCCGCCAGATAGGGCTGAATTATGCGCGATTGCTATAACTGAGGAGACCACACCTGACGATAATTCTGTCGCCAGGAATATAGAGAGGATTAGCCACCGTGGGCATTGTCGGGCAGAAGGAGAAAGTCACCCAGAACCGAATTGTCCAGCTCTTTCAAGCCCATTCAGGCTACGACCACCTCGGCAACTGGGGACCTCGCCCGTTGGGAACCCCACATCGGCGAACAGGTCTCCCACTGGGGCATCAAGCGAATGAAAACCAAATGGGGAAGCTGTAACCCTAGCCAGCGTCGTATCTGGCTGAATCTGGAACTCGCCAAAAAGCCTGTAGAGTGCCTCGAATACGTCCTGGTCCACGAGCTGGTGCATCTGCGGGAGCGACATCATGGCGATCGCTTCAAATCCCTGATGGACCAATATCTACCCCGATGGCGGCAGTATCGCGATATCCTACAGCGAGAACCTCTAAGCCACGAGAAGTGGAGTTAGGGCCAGATGGATAACCTCTTAGACGAAATTAATGCATCATTGGCAGCATAGGCATGGGTAGCGAAGATAATGGTGCAAGCAATCTCTCAGCTAATGAGTTTTCAGGAGTTTCTGGCGTGGAAGCCGGAGACAGGTCGGTATGAGCTGCACGACGGGGTGGTGATTGAGATGCAGCCGACCGGACCGCACGAACAGGTGGTGGGGCTTCTAAACCGCAAGCTCAATGTGCTGATTGACCAAGAGGAGCTGAACTGCTTCATTCCCAACATGGTGCTCATCCAGCCGCTGGGCTACGAAACAGGCTATAAGCCGGATGTGCTAATGGTGAATACGGCAGCGCTGACACGGGAGCCGCTGTGGGAGCGGGAGTTGGTCATAACGCTGGGTACTTCGGTGAACCTGGTGGTGGAGGTGACCTCAACGAACTGGCCGGATGATTATGCCCGCAAGTTCGAGGACTACGAGGCAATGGGTATCCCGGAATACTGGATTGTAGACTTTAGGGGATTGGGCGGTCGCCGCTACATCGGCAGCCCGAAGCAGCCGACGATTACGGTGTGTCAGTTAGTGGATGGGGTATATGAAACGCGACTTTTTCGCCGGGGAGAGTCGCTGGAGTCGCCCAATTTTTCGAATTTGAGGTTGACGACAGACCAGGTATTTGAGGCAGGCCAGCGAGGAGCATCTGAGCGTTGAGAGATGCCAATGCTTATCTTTTTTCTGAGGATATTCAAATTTCCTTTGAGAGCATAACCGCATGACTGCTACTCCTGACCATTGCTCAGCCCAGTGGCGTCAAGGGAATGCACTATTTGTCCTGGTCAATGACGCGACTGAGCGCTGTGAGGATATCCGGCAGTTGTTCCAATAGCTCCTTCTCTCTCTTTTGCATCGGCTCCATCTCCTTCCATTTGTTGAGAGCATTAATGGCCTTCCTGATCTCGCGTTCTTTCAAAACCTGGGCAGATGTCCAAGTTTTTTCTGGTTCGGGTTCTTTGAGGTAGCGCTGGATCGTTTTCAGGCTTTTCCCCACGATAATCTCCAGCGCAGGTCTGAGGCGCTTGCCCTGCTCTCCCTTCTTGGGACGGCCAGGGGTATTGACAATTCGTAACTACTCAGGCTACACGGCAGGATAGATAGGATCTTCTACAAAGACCTGCCTCAGCGCATCCAGCACGTCAATCCCTTGTTTACGAAGCGTTGAGATATAGCCACGAATACGACAAAACATC
>JAYKGU010000261.1:0-14332 GCA_035285585.1 Synechococcales cyanobacterium | reverse complement strand
AAAATGTAATTCAAATTGCTCAAGCACTTATTCAGGTTTGATTAAAGCGAGGGTCCTTCCCTGATTCACGATGAGAGGAGCAAGCCAACTACCCCTGCGGCCAGCAATCCCCTATCTTTAGTGATGTGTCCAGGCTTTCTAAGGAGGTTTCGATGGACTTACTGATGGACAAGCAAGCAACCTCAACAGCACTCAACCAACTCTGCACCGATCCCATTTTTATTCTGGGAATCATGCCTCGCTGTGGGACTAATTTTTTGTACAACCTGCTGTGCCTGCATCCCCACTGCAATGGTGTCGGCATCCGCGACATGCCCGAAGATCATCTGCTGCTCAATGCAAATCTGCTAGAGCGCTATGCCAATAACGTCGCCAGCTTTTGGAGCCGCCACGGACTGCGGGGCGAGAACGATCCAGCCCGGCAGCGCTATAACCAGGAGCTGCAGAGTAAGCTGTTTGCTTCGCTGGGAGAGGGGCTGCTGGCCTATCTCAACCACCTCAACCCCGACTCTGGCGTTAAGCCGCTGGTCACCAAAACCCCGTTTGTGCGTAACCTGAGCCGCTTCTTTCATCTGTTCCCCCAGGCCCGACTCATTATTTTGGTGCGAGATGGGCGGGCGGTGGCCGAGTCGAGCGTCAAGTCGTTTAACACGAGCTACGAAGTAATGATACATCGCTGGGCTGAGGCCGCCCATGAGATTCTGGCGTTTGACCAGGCCCACCGACATACCGATGCCCCCTATCTAATTGTTAGGTACGAAGATATTTTGGATCATTTAGAAGTAGAAATGCGCTCTATTCTAAATTTCCTTGGCCTCAGCCCAGATGTCTACGACTTTGACATGGCGGTCAATTTGCCTGTGTTTGGCTCTTCTGAAGAATTTGCCAAGGCGCGGGAAGCGGCGATCGCCGACCCTGAAAAATCTGGCTGGAAAGTGGTGGATAAGTGCAAGCAAAAATTCAACCCCAAGTCTCGCTGGAGCCACTGGTCTGCTGACCAGCACTGTCGCTTCAACTGGATTGCGGGAAGCTATATGGAGCAGTTTGGCTACGAGCTGGAGGCAGCGCAGTCTTCCCTGGGAGGCTTCCGTAACCAGGCGCTGGACCTGAAGTGGGCCAGTACCAGTTGGGCCATGGCCCAAATCCATCGGTGGGAGCGTATCCTCTACGCTATCTACACCACCAAGCGCCGATACCAGGACTTGCGCATGGAGGATGAAGATACTTCTTTTTGGATTAGCTAGTTGAAGGCGCTAACGCCGTGGAATGGGCTATCCCATCCCGGTTTAGCATGGCTTTTACTGTTTCCTGAAACCTTTGTTTTTCTAACATGAGCACGACCCATGGGCCTTCGTAGACGCCATCTGTCGCCTACTCTTCTGATCAGTAAGCTGCGCCAACCCGGCATGTTTTCTACCCTGCTGCGGGGCACCGGGGTTGTCTTCATGGCCCAGGCCTGCGGCACCGGGGTGGGCTATATCCTGCAAATTTGTCTGGCCCGCTGGATGGGGCCGACAGAATATGGATTCTACACCTACTTAATGGCCTGGACGTACATCGGCTCAATGTTTGCGGCCATGGGGTTTGGCCCCTCTCTGCTGCGCTTTGTCCCGGAGTACCGCACCAAGCAAGACGAAAGCCGCCTCAGGGGGGTCATTCGCGGCAGCCTGATTTTAACCCTTGGCTCCAGCATTCTTCTGGCACTGGTCGGTACGGGCATTGTTCTGTGGCTCAATGCCAGCCAGGGAGTGGAGCAGATGGTGGCGATCTTGCTGGCCCTGTGGAGTATCCCACTGCTGACCACCAACCGCTTAACAGTGAGCATTCTGCGGGGCATCCGTAAAATGGTGGCGGCCTATACCCCCACCCAGGTATTGCGCCCCATATTAATTTTGCTGGGGTCGCTGGGGGTGTTTGCCGCCCAGGGGTATGACTCCATCAACAGCGCCTCGGTAATGGCGGTAACCATTGCAGCGTTGTTTGTGGTGGAGGTGGTGGCAGGTTTTGTGGCGGAGCGATCGCTCCCCCTGCACGACAAGAAGGCTCGCCCCATCTATGAGCTGCGGGGCTGGCTACGGGTGTCTCTGCCCCTGCTGCTCATTGGTAGCTTTGTCAAGGTGCTCAAGCAAACCGATGTGCTGATGATTGGCTTGATGCTCAATGCCGGAGATGTGGGTTTCTACGCTGCGGCGGTGAAGACCTCTAACCTGGCAAGCTTTGCCCTGTCCTCGGTGAGCGGCATTGCCGCCCCCATGATTGCCTCGACCTATGCTGAGGGCAATGCGGCGAAGCTCCAGCGCTTGATGAACCGGGTGAGCCAGATCGTGGTGCTGCCTTCCCTGGTGGTGACCCTGGGGCTGGTGGTGCTGGCTCGCCCTATTTTGTGGACCTTCGGCCCAGAATTTGTCCAGGCCCAGTGGTGCTTAATCATCCTGGCGATCGCCCAATTCGTGCGGGCCTCCACCGGGCCAGCCGGACATCTGCTGGAACTTACTGGCCATCAAGACGAAAGCGCGCGAGCACGAGCGGGCAGTGCCTTCTCCAATATCGTTCTCAATTTAATTGGGATTTCCCTATTTGGTATTGTGGGGGCAGCCCTGGCCACTGCGATCGCCATTATTCTGGAACGGGTCTGGATCGATCGCCTGGTGGCTCGTCACATCAAAATTAATGCGTCGGTTTTTTCCCAACTGACTGACCACGCTTCTAATCTGTCGGAAACGGACGATTCAACAGAACCAGACCGCTCTCCCGAAGCGCCCCGTTCCTCCGACCCGGATGAGGATCCCTGATCCATTCCCCTATCTGGAACTCTTCTGCCAAAACCTGATCAATCCTATTGACCATCTACCCCGCCTTTTGTAGACCTGCGACCTTACCATGAATTCCGATCTTGTCAGTGTCATTATTCCCACTTATAAACGGCCCCATCTGGTGTCCAGGGCGGTTCACAGCGCCCTGTCCCAGACCCTTACCCACCTGGAAGTGGTGGTGGTGGTGGATGGCCCCGACCCCGAAGTGGAAGCGGTGCTAGGGGCGATCGCCGATCCGCGCCTGCGGGTGCTGGTGCTGCCCCAAAACGTCAAGCTGGCCGGGGCACGGAATGCGGGCGTGCGGGCCGCCACCGGTACCTGGGTGGCCTTTCTGGACGACGATGACGAGTGGCTGCCCGAAAAGCTAGAGCGGCAGCTAGATCTGGCGAAGCGATCGCCCCACGCCTATCCCATCATCGCCACCCGCGTCATCAACCGCACCGCCAAGGGCGATTTGATCTGGCCCAAGCGCTTTCCCCGTCCTGACGAACCGTTGAGCGAGTATCTCTTTGTGCGCAATTCCCTATTTCACGGGGAAGGGTTTATTCTGCCGTCCACCTACTTCACCCGACGGGAGCTGCTGCTCAACTATCCCTTTGAGCACAATAAGCACGAAGATTATGACTGGCTGCTGCGGGTAACCGCCTGCGAGGATGCAGCGGTGGCCTACGTGCCCGAAGCCCTGGCTATCTGGCATTCCCACACCGAGGTGGGGCGGCAGCGGCTGGGGCAGATTAGCAACTGGAAATATTCCCTGGAGTGGATCCAGTCGGCCCGTGACCGGGTCACCCCCCGCGCCTATGCTGGGTTCGTCATCACGCGGGTGGGGTCGCAGGCGGCCCTGGAGCGCGATTGGAGCGCTTTCTGGCCGTTGCTGCAGGATGTCACCCGCCATGGACAACCCCGTCTGTTTGACTACCTAATCTACCTGGGGATGTGGCTGGTTCCGCAACAGACCCGGCAGCGGTTGCGATCGCTCATCACTAAGGCCAGGCCTGCTGCTAAATCCGCCTCCCAACCGTCCAACCCTCTGTCCACCGTGTAGGAGTCCCAGCCATGCTGACCCGTTCTCCTCAGAATTTCTGGCTGACTCTGGAGCAGTGGTTCACGGTCGGGGCGCTGCTGTTCTACGCCGGTGCCCTGCTGAAGCTGGTGCTGACTGGCGGAGCCAACGAAGGCGACCAGGCAAGTTACAACAGTGCCATTGAGCAACTGCTGGCCCTGGGTATTTACGCGGTCACCGCGCTGCTCTTGCTGCTGCGCTGGAAGAAGGTACTGGTTTTTCTCAGTCGCGATCGCTGGATTCTCCTGCTGCTGCTGCTGACCGTACTCTCCTACTTCTGGTCTGATGCCCCCAGCCTTACCCTGCGCCGCAGTATCGCCATTCTGGGCACCAGTTCATTTGGCATCTATCTGGCTTCGCGGTACAGCATTGCCCAGCAGGTGCGGCTCCTGTGCTGGGCTTTTGGCATCATTGCCGTATTGAGTTTGCTGCTAGTCGTCGCCCTGCCCCAGCTTGGGATTTCCGGTGGCCCCCACGATGGTGCCTGGCGGGGCGTGTTTGCCCACAAGAACGGGCTGGGGCAAAAAATGGCCGTGAGCACGGCAGTATTTTTCCTGCTATCCCTCGATCTGCGGCGCAAGCGGTGGGTGGCCCTGGGGGGGCTGGGGCTGTCGCTGCTGTTGGCAGTCTTTTCCCGATCGACCGCTGGTTTATTAAGTGCGATCGCCCCCCTGGTGCTGGTGCCCGCCCTGCAAGCCCTGCGCTGGCGAGTCAAGCTCATGGTGCCCGCCGTGATGGCCATTCTTGCGGGCGGCGGCATGCTCTACTTTGTGATCACCAGCACACTGGGCCTGCTGCTCACGGCCCTGGGAGAAGATCTCACCCTGACTGGGCGGCTTGAGTTTTGGCCCTACGTCATTGAGAAAAGCCTGGAGCGCCCCTGGCTGGGCTATGGATATGAAGCCTTTTGGCGAGGGTTGAGTGGCCCTTCGGCCTATATCGCCTATGCCATTGGCGGGGCAACGCCACCCACCCACGCCCACAACGGTCTCCTTCAGCTCTGGTTACACCTGGGGGTGGTGGGGGTCATGGTCTTTTTAGCGGGGTTTTGGATGACGGTGCTGCGGGGCATTGCCTGGATCCGCCTCGGATCGGATGCAGCCAGCTTCTGGCCTATCATTTACCTGGTGCTGATGATAGCCTTTAATTTCTCTGAAAGCGCCATCCTCGAGTATAACGATCTGTCCTGGGTACTTTATATCTCGGTAGCGCTATCGGTGCTGCGGTTGCCCCAGCCTGCGGACGCCGTGGCCCATTCCGAGTTGATCCACGCTCCCCACGGGCAAGCCAACGCCTCCGTCTAACCTATTGCCAGTCCTATGACTCACCCCGTTCCGCACTTCATCTGCATCGGTGCTCAGCGCGCCGGAACCACCTGGCTTTACGAAACCCTGAGCCGCCATCCGGAGATCTTTTTGCCCCCTATTAAAGAACTCCACTACTTCGACAGCATTGACCCTGACGCTCCCATCGGCTATCGCTTCCACGAACGCGGCTATCGCCTGCGCCGCAAAGCCAAAACCTTTGCCCGATCCCTCACCACCATCCTGACAGGACGGGCACACCATCCGGGAATCCTGCTAGATTTCTGGCGGCACTACTTTTTGGGGGACGGCAGCATTGATTGGTATCAACGCCTGTTTCAGACAGCGGCTCGAGCTGGCAAAGTAACCGGGGAAATTACCCCCGCCTACGCGCTGCTGTCGCCCCCCTACATTGCCCGCCTGCAGCAGCTCAATCCCCAGCTCAAGCTGATCTACATTTTGCGAAACCCCATTGATCGCGCCTTTTCCCAGGCCACCAAGGATTTGATCCGCCGCAAAGGGGTTAAGGCCCATCAAGTATCTGAAGCTGAACTGATCGCATTCCTCAAATCAGAGGTTTGCTATGGCCGGTCAGACTATCTGACGACTTTGAAAAAGTTTCGGCAACACGTTGATGGCGATCGCCTCATGGTTTGCTTCTTTGACGACATCCAGGCCAACCCCCAGCGGTTAATCAACCAAGTCTGCCAGTTCATCGGCGTGTCTCCTCTCCACCCGCAGACCCGCCTGGATACCCAGGTAAACTCTTCCTCCCACCTGATGGGGAAAATGCCGGAGGCGATCGCCACTACGCTGGTGAATCAGTACGCACCGCTACTGCGCGAGCTGGCCGCTGAGATTGGTGGACCAACCCAACACTGGTATGCCCAGGTCGTTAACTACCAGGCAGACAGCGCTCCCATGCCGCCATCTTGAAGACCCAATGATCCGTCCACCTTGCCAACCACCCGCCCGCTATCCCCTGGCTCTGGCTCTGCCCCTTTTGCTGCTGGCTTTTCTCACGGAGTGCTCCTTTCCCACGCGATCGGAAGCCCCGCCCTCCACGACCGGCTCTCCCCAGACCGTCCCCACTTCCCCAGAACCGCAGACCACCCTGCCGTCTGCGGCAAGTCGAGCGCTGCTGGCCTTTGAAGACGACTTTGAAGACGGTATTGCTGAGGATTGGCGGCGGGAAACCTGTTGCGACCATTCGGTGAATGTGGTGGCGGCACCGCAGCGATCGGGGCAGGCCGCCCGGTTTGAGGTGCGCCGCCAGGATCCACAGGTCGCTGGCAACACGCGATCGGAAATTGCCCTGCGTCCTGAACCTCCTGGCGAAGAGCGCTGGTACCGCTTCAGTACCTTCCTCCCAGAAGATTGGCAAAACGATCCGGCGGGGGATATCATCGCCCAGTGGCACGGTGCCCCCGATTTAGACCTGGGAGAAGGCTTTACCCAAGGGGGGCCGCCCCTTTCCCTGCATGTTGACGGCAACCAGATGTATATTCTGAGCCAGTGGGACCCCAACCCGGTGACCTATCGCCGCGAACCTGCTCCCGGCAAGGGATCAGAGCGCATTTGGCAGGGACGCTATAGCCGGGGTGAATGGATTGAGTGGGTTTTCCGGGTGCGCTGGTCTTACGAGGCTGATGGTCGGCTCCAGGTTTGGCGCAATGGCGAACAGATCGTCAACCGCCAAGGCCCCAATACCTACAATGACCAGCGAGGCGTATACTTCAAAATTGGCATTTACAAATACAGTTGGAAAAGCTCCCCAGAACGCTCCACGACCCAACAAAGGGTGATCTTTGCCGACGATATCCATATCAGCCGCACGGCTAACCGTGACGACGATTAGCTCCGAACTCAGCGGGTGCAAGTTCCTGGTAAAAGAGGGGCACCTTACTTTCCATACTTAGGAGATTTCGGAAAGGGATCCCACCAGACGACGCAGGGCAAATGGTCAGTTGCCCCTACCAATCGTTTAACCGAAGGTGAATTTTTCCTGGAAATCTCCTTAGTACTATGCCTTTGTGAAACATGGATTGGCTACCATACTTCATTTACATACTTTACTGAGGCACCAGTTCCATACTTTTCTGTAAAGACAGCTACAAAAATTCCCCTTATCTTGATAAATGTAAGCAGTCAACCAGCGACAACAAACAGCGGGCCAACTGTTCACGGTGCTCCAGTTTCACCTCTTATCCGAACTGGTCACCTGATTAGCTAACAACGGTTACTAGGGCTTTTTACACCTGATTTCGAGTCTTAGTCGCTCTACCAAAAGGTAGCAGGCGAGCACTGCTTGTGCTGCCAGGAAATCAGTTCCAAACACACACAAACCTACCTATTTCAACAAAGGAGTTACTTGTTATGGTTCAAACTCGCACTGGCAAAGAAGACGTAAACGACCGGATTGTAGCTGAGAAAAGCGGTTGGGGCCTGTGGTGGGAATCGTGGCAAATGTATGGCTTGAGTGGCAACGATACCCTGATCGGTGGACCCAAAAACGACCTGCTGAGCGGTGGCCCTGATGCCGACTACATGGCAGGAGGCGCAGGCAACGACATCTACTACGTGGACGATGCAGGCGATCGCGTTGTTGAAGCATTTAACTCTGGCACCGACCGCATCGAATCTTCCCTGGGACTGACCAATTTGACGAGCTACGCCAACGTAGAGAACCTGACGCTAATAGGTGAAGCTGTAAACGGCTATGGCAATGACCTCAATAACCATATCATTGGTAACTCACTGAATAACTACTTAGTTGGTTCACGCGGCGTAGACTCTCTAGAAGGTAGGGCTGGTAACGATACTCTGGTTGCCACTGATACCCTAACTGACCGCCTTTCCGGTGGTGTGGGAGATGACCGTTACATTCTCCGCGCAGCCAATGCCGCCATCATTATAGAGAATGCAAATGAAGGGTACGATTCCATCTCGCTGGAGTTTTCTGCCCTGGATTACCGTGCCCCTGACAATGTGGAGGTTATCAACGTTAAGGGCAATGTCGAGCGAGTTTTTGGTAACAACCGGGGCATGGTCATTACCGGAAACGATGGGATGAACTATCTTGCCGGTGGATCAGGGGTCGATCGCCTCTGGGCCGCAAAAGGCAATGATACCCTCGTTAGCGGTGAGGGCAACGATTTTCTCTACGGTGAGGATGGGGACGACCTGTTGTTAGGCGGCGCTGGTAGCGATCAGCTACACGGTGGTGCTGGCCAAGATCAGCTTAGCGGCTGGGGCCAAACCCAAAACGAGGTTGATCGCCTGTGGGGCGGCGATGGTGCCGATATCTTTAGACTGGGTCAACGCAATCATGATCCTTTCTACGCTGATTACGGGAATAAAGAGTACGGCAACAGCTACGCCATCATTGAAGACTTCAACCGTTCCCAAGGAGATAAAATCCAGGTGAGCCAGGCTCATCTGAGCAACTACAGAATCAGCACAGGCACCTCTGTATCCAACCCCAACAGGACCGATACCTTTATCAGTTACGGTGGTGAGCAGGTGGCAATTGTCTACAACAATGTCCTCACACAAGCTGATTTTGTAGCGGTTTAACCATCGCCAATGCTTTCCGGTCTGTTTTCTAAGGGTTGATTCTAAGGGTTGAATGATGCGAAGGGCGATCGCCTCTAATCAGGAAGCGATCGCCTTTTCTTTAACCACAGTCAGTAGCACAGCTATCAACCACCACCACCAACCAGGACAAATCTATGCGTATTCTTTTTCTCCACCCCAACTTTCCCGCTCAGTTTCGTCACCTGGCCCTGGCCCTGGCACAGAACCACAAAAACCAGGTGGTGTTTGGCACAACCCGTCGAGACGGTGGCACCCTGCCGGGGGTTCACAAAGTCAACTATCAGCCTGCTCGGGAGGCCCATGCAACTACCCATCCCTACCTGCGATTTAGCGAAAGTGCGGTGCTTCAAGGTCAGGCAGCCTACCGCATGGGCCAGCAGCTCAAGGATGAAGGGTTTACCCCCGATGTCATTTACGGTAGTTCGGGCTGGGGAGCGACCCTGTTTATGAAAGATATTTTTCCCAAGGCCCGGTTCCACGGCTATTTTGAATGGTTCTACCACGCCTACGGTAGCGATGTGGACTTTGATCCCCTGCAACCGCCCGATGCCGATCTGAATACCAGCGTGCGCATGAAGAATCTGCCAATCCTCTCCGACCTGTGGAGCTGCGACCAGGGCCTGACGCCAACCCACTGGCAGCGATCGCAGTTTCCCCAAGAGTTCCATAGCAAACTCAAGGTGTTGCACGACGGCATTGATACTCGATTCTTTCGGCCCAAACCGGGGGCCAAATTGGTGTTGCCCAGCATTGGGTTAGATCTGTCCCAGGCGGAGGAAATCGTCACCTATGCCACTCGCGGCATGGAACCCTATCGGGGCTTTCCCCAGTTCATGGAGGCGATCGCCCTGGTGCAGCAGCGTCGTCCCAAGTGCCATGTGGTGATTGCCGGGGAAGATCGGGTGGCCTATGGACAGCCCCACCCCGATGGCAAAACCTACAGGCAGCTTATGCTGGAGAAACTGCCGCTGGATCGGTCTCGGCTCCACTTTACGGGGTCTTTGCCCTATCCCCAGTACTTGCAGCTCCTGCAAGCCTCCTCGGTACACATCTACCTCACTTATCCCTTTGTGCTGTCCTGGTCTATGCTGGAGGCGATGGCCACAGGCTGTCTGGTGATTGGATCCCGTACGCCGCCCGTCCAGGAGGTGATTACCGATGGTAAGAATGGCCTGCTGGTGGACTTCTTTTCGCCCCAGGAGATTGCCGACCGGGTGGATGAAGTGCTTGATCGGGGCGATCGCCTGGCCGACCTCCGGGAGAAAGCACGGGAAAGCATTTTGCGCCACTACGACCTCGCCCGGTTACTTCCTCAACAAATCCGCTGGCTCTGCCGGGGGACAGACAAACCCGGTCAGGTTGTTCCTATGCGCCAGAGCAAAGCCTTCCGAAAAATCTAGCAACAGTTATCAGGTCCACAGTAAAAGGGGTCTTGCTTTAAGCGAGGCCCCAGCAATTTGTATAAGTGATAACTCATCCCAAACAAAATCCTACCGTCCCTGCCTTCATATCTGCGCCCATCTGCGCCATCTGCGGACGTATAAGGGTGATTTCTTGAAATGAAGTTACCAGCCCACGGTGCGTTACGCCTCGCTAACGGCACCCTACGGGCTTTGTGAATAATCCAGGTTAACCGAAGGTAAATTTTTCCCTGGAAATCTCCTAAGACCAGCCCTTTGCCAATTCCGTCACCCTGGCGGCTCCTGAGGGGCTTAAATCTTCCAGAACGTTGAAGAAGTTGGGATGGGTCAGGCCCGCACAAAGAAAAGCCCAGCGATAGGCTTCCTGCTGGATTGCCAGGATTGTTTGCCATTCACCATCAGCAAAAGTCCGACTGATGGTACGCTCCAGGCTGGCGATGTCAAGCTTGACCTGCTCCATCAGCGCATCATGAAGGAGATGGACGAGGATCAGGTAGTCGGCGATCGCCCCTTCAATTTCCTCCACCGTTAGCCGTACTTTCATCTCCTGCACCAGGAGGGTATCCAGCCGGGTGTGCTGGGCTTCCTCCAGCCAGTGATACTTGAGCAGGTCGCAGAACCGGGGGTCTAGCTCCTCGTCGTGGTTGTTGCGGATGCTTTCCAGATAGTGGCTCTGGGTCGTCCACTCAAACTGCAAGGTCAGCAACAACACGGCTAAAGGATGGTGGCTGAGGATTTGGGCGGCGATCGCCTCTGTGGAACCCACCCGGTCGCAGGCGGTGCCAAACCCCTGCTCAAAGGCATCGGCAAAGGATTGGAAGAGGTGAATGTGCTTGCTTTCCTCTTCTGCAAAGCCCAGCAGCGCCTGGGTCGAAAAGATATCGCCGTAGCCCATGCCCCTGACCTGATCCAGCACCATGGGAATGATGAACTGCTCCACCAGCACAAACAGATGCAGGTAGCTGTTCCCTCGAATCTGGTTGAGCTTGAGCTTTTCCGCATCGCTCAGGAAGGAAATATCGGTCACCCGCGCGATGGATTCGGGCAAGAATGGGCAGGCGAAATTGAGGGGTTTATCGGCGCTGATGAGATCGGCAACGCGCCACTGAACTTTTTGAGAGTCTTGCCAGATTGACTCGAAGGTGGGGATTGATCTAACCATAGTTGTCTTCGCGTTGGATATTTCGCCGCCTCAAAATTTATCTAAGAATAATCCCGGTAAGGGTTTGCAATTCTAAAAACTCTGACGAGTTTTCGGATAGGTACTCATGGCTCATGGCTACCTACTTAATATTAGTTGATAATAGCATTTTTTGAAAGGTCTGAGCGTCTGATACATCCGCAGATGACGCAGATGGACGCAGATTGAGAATCAGCAGGAACGCCATTCATCTGCGAAATCTGCGAAATCTGCGGACTAATGCCACCAAATAGCTCAAAGCTTCCCAAAGGTTTGGGAAGCCAAGGAAATCAAGAAACTTGAAAATTAATACTCAGTAAATGGGAGCCTTTCCAACCATTGAAGAACTTCATTCTCGGTAGCAAATCGAAACGTTTGCTGGGAAATGGGGTCATAGCAGCGCCAAAAGCAAACCCCATCTTTGGTGCATTGGTAAGTAACGACCGGCTCACGGGAAGACCCGATGATAGTACCCAGGACTTCGCCAAGGTTAGCCAGGGCTGACTTTAGAGAAAACCACCAGCGCTGGGTAGACTTTCCTTGAATAGGTACCGATGGGTCGAGATGAGATAGCATGATTGATCCTCCTGATAAAACACAAAATCCGTTGACAGAGTAAGCACTTAAGAAGCAGTGGACGTTTGCACAGTAAAGAAGCAGTTGCTGTATTCACTGCCGCTGCGTAAGTCCCACTGCCCAACAAATGGCATAACGGTAAAGTCGTCTGACGAGGAAACCACCACGTCATACGTCCCTGGGCTGAGGGTGTAGACTCCCACTGGGCCAGAATTTGGGCAACCTTCGGGGGCAGTATCAATGTAAACCTGACAGTCAATACAGGGTTCCAGGGTTTCAATGCGACTCTCGACACCGGAGAAGGCAATGCGCACAGGTTCGGGAGAGGCGTTATGAATCACCACCACGGTGCTCCCCGCCGGGGCAGATCCGCTCCGTCCAGGCTGGGGAATGGTGCCTGCACCGGATGCTTTGGCCTGTTGAACCGTCGCATCGGCTAGACTCGCTTCAATGGTGGGCATCAGCTCATGATCAGGGTAGTGGCTCTGCACCAGTTGGTAGCTGGCGATCGCCTGCCCATAGTTGCTGTTGGCCATGTACTGCTGACCACAGGCATAGCCCAGGGCTGGGATCAGGTCGGGGGTTTGGGGTAGTAGTTGGTTGGCAATCATGCCGCCAAGGCGATCGCACACCTCAGGGACAGCCAGGGCTTCAGGGGATTGTTGGGCAGCCTGGGCCACACTTTGCTCCCGGATGAAATCTGCATGAATGTTCACAGGGTAAGCTTCCAGGTAATCCTGGGCCTGGGCCAGACTGGTGGGGACATCCTCTTCGACCTGAGCGGCAAAGATACTGTCGAGAATGGCGCACTCGGATTTGCGGACGTGCGATCGCATCGCCAGGGGGCCTGAGTCGTCGGCTGCAATGACTTTGTCATAGTAAGAAACCGCCGTTGCACAGTCCAGGGCATTATAGGCATCTTCTCCTTTCTGAAAGCGCGACTGGATGTTCATGACGCTCACGGCCTGGAAAACGCCGGAGCCTAAAATGCCCACAAACGTCAATTTAGTCAGAAATCGCAGAAACTGGATGGTTGGCGCAGGTTGAGGCTTTTGGGATGAGGTATCTAACGTCATGACAAAGATACTCCTTGGTGAAGTGCTTGAAGTTTGATGGTTTGAGTACTGCGTAAGGCTGTGCTGCTATGGCGCAACGGAGGGACTACTGTGTACAGGCAAAGGTCAACAAAGCCAGCCGCCAATCCGTGGCAGGTTGCCATTGGTCAAACAGGGGGTAATAGGAAATGCTGGTGTTGTCCAGAAACTCACCCTCGTGGGTTGCTTTGATGTAGTTGCACTGGCAGTCTCCGTGAAACAAGGTATAGCGAGCATCGGGACTGACGGCTTCAAAGACCACAGCATTTCCTTGAAGCATGAGGGAATTCACGTCGATGTACCAGGGTTCGGGCGCAGCGTTGGGGTTGCCTGGCTCAGGATTACCCAGGGCTTGGGGAACCACCACCCAGTTGAAGTCGCGGTTGGTTTCCACAACATGCGGACTTGTGAGTGCCTGATCGAAGGATGTGGCCAGGGTGAGCAGGGTGGCGGTTGCCATGATTGAGAGAAACTTTTTCATGGTCAATCCGTTCTTGCTTTGAATAGAGTTGGGTATGGGGGGCGATCGCCCCATCCCCGCACAATAGGAAAGGTTTGCCTGGGGGCTGTGCCCCTAAATACAGCATCCTCAGGCAAACCAGGAGCACAAGGACCGAATGTGGTAAAAGTTGGCCAGTACGTTCTCAGGCTTACTGGCTGAGTTTGTTACCCAGACCACTTTCGAACTCATCTTGATGGCGATCGCTCAGCTTGTTACCCAGGCCGCTCTGGAACTCGTTTTGATGGCGACCTTCAAGGGCAATGCTGGGGGCAGCAAAGGCGACTAAAACAGCGGTAGAAAGAATTGCAGTAATGATGCGCTTCATTATTTAAGCTCCTTCACAGGTGAATGAATGTATGGGATTAGGAAGTAAACAGACTCGTCCTTTGGTCAACCCGTGAGTGTATTCCCATGCGTTTTACAAAGGTCTGGGTGGAGGTGCAGGTTTGCTACCGCTTGTGGGGTAGTTGTTTTCTCTGACCTTCCACACTTTCAACGATACGGGAAGGTAACAGGGTTGTCGTTACAGGAAAGTATGGAGTGGGGTATGGAAACCAATTTCAGAAAAGTATGGTGCAACTTCAGCAAAAACTGCGATGGCGGTAGTAAGATATTTCCATCCTTGAAAAGGCTGCTCCCAAATGAAACCAGTCATTGTGCGATCGCGCCGCAAACTCCCCTCAGCCTGTGTTGGTCTCGCCTTGAGCATCTCCTTCCTTCCCCCCTTTACTTCATCTATCGTTGCCCAAGTGATTCCTGATCGTTCATTGGGGCTAGAGGGA
>JAYKGU010000260.1:0-10706 GCA_035285585.1 Synechococcales cyanobacterium | reverse complement strand
CCATTCCCGTGGTGCTGGCTGCATTTCTGCTGCACCATGTGGATGACATCAGCGTGTATAAAGACGGGACGTTTATCCCGGTGCTGGGGCCAGAGCACTTTGAGCTACTGGTCAAAGCCCCAGAGCGCTTTGCCGTGAAGTTTATTGAGGTGGTGGGGTTGCGATCGCAGGTCTTTCGCGAGCTGGAAGAGGTGCTGCGGGGTAGACCCCTCTCAGCCGCCGCTGGGATTCGCAACGCCACCATGCTCTCGGTCGTGAAGCCGCTGTTCCAGTTTGTCCGCAAGCTGCCGCCCTACACCCTCAAAACCGAACGGCTCAGTCCCGGCGCTCGCAACGTCATCCAGACCCTCCTCAAAGCTCAGGAACCCGACGAGCTGCTGTTTGTCACGCTGCCCCAGGCGTGCGGCCTCGCCCCCATCCGCGCCGACCAGGAAGACGACGGGAAGATTGCCCGCCAGTTCAAGCAAACGCTGGTGCAGCTTCTCAAGGAAATTCAAACGGCTTATGACGTCTTATTGACCGACTGCCAAACCCTCCTCTGCGAAGCCTTCGGTTTGCCCGACCGGCTCCGGGAAACCTTGCGAGTCCGCTCCCGGCCCCTGCGCCACCAGGTAATAGAACAAATGCTCAACCGTTTCGTTAATGCAGCCGTGGACGAAGCCAAAGACGACCAGGCTTGGCTAGAGGCCCTGGTGATGATTGTGGCCGACAAGCCCGCCGCGTCCTGGACCGATGGCGATCGCGCCCAGTTTGAACTGAAGCTCAAAGACCTGGCCCGCCGCTTTCAGCGCCTTGAAGTGCTGCGGCTGGAGATGGGCGATCGCCCACGCAACGGTTTCAATGCCTACTACGTGACCGTCTCCCAACCCGATGGCCGTGAGGTGAACCGCATGGTGTGGTCTACGGAGGAACAGGAAGCGGCGGTTGATTCTCTCATTGATAAGGTGTTAGATCAGTGTGACCCGCAGCTTCAAGATATCCTCCATGCGCGGTTCACCAAACGCCTGTACGGCTCCGAGCCGGAACCAGAGCTGCCCCAGCAGCAACCGGAGCGGCGGCAAAAAAAGCACAAAAGGATTGCAGGCCATGACAGCCAGTAAAAGCCACGCCTACTTCACCCCCGAAGAGTATCTGGAGCTGGAGCGCCTCAGCCTCATCAAGCACGACTATCTCCAGGGGCAGATGGTGGCAATGGCGGGAGCCAGCAAAGCCCATGTCATCATCGTCGGCAACCTGTCTGCTCTACTGGTCAATCACCTCCAATGATGGTTAGTCGTGATGGTTTGCCGCCTCGAATCCCACAGCACCCTCGTCAAACTCTGCCAGCGCAGCACAGTAGGCAAGCTGCTCCCCGATGCGCTGTATGTCCACCGGTCTGCGGTGCCCTCCCTGCCTCTCGACCTCCAGCACTATGAAGCCCAGGCCCGCTCGGTGACCGCCCAGCTCGCCGCCGCCACCCTGGTCAAATTCAGCTTCGACAAACCCCAGATCGCCTATCTCTTCTACCCCGACTTTGACACCGATCCCCACCCCGCCCTCCAGTGCAGCATTCAGGTCAACCTGGAGACGCTGACCACCACCCAGCGGGACTACAGCACCACCGACAATCCCCCCATCCTCCACCGCAAAGAGGCGTTCGTCACCCCCGACTATCCCCTCTACGAACGCTTCACCTGGCTGACCCGCCAGGAAGAAGTCCTGGGACTCCTCGACGACTCCCGCACTATCGGCTTCCGCAAAGCCTGGGAACAGCGGCTGGGCGATCGCCACCTGGAAATCCACAAGCACGGCCTCGCCTGCCCCCTCCACCCCTCCACCCCTCTACCCCCAAAACCCCAGATCCAGCGCCACAAAGCGGCGATCGCCCGCGTCACCGCCTCCAAACCCGTGCGCCTCGCCATCGAAGCCGGCCTCTTCCCCTCCGGCACCACCTACTTCGACTACGGCTGCGGTCACGGAGCCGATATGGAATACCTGGCCCGCCTCGGCTATGCCGCCGCCGGATGGGACCCGTACTACCGACCTGGGGGCGATCGCACCCCCGCTGATGTCGTCAACCTCGGCTACGTCATCAATGTCATCGAAGACACGGCAGAACGGCGGGAGGCTCTGCTCAACGCCTGGAACCTGGCGCAGCGAGTCCTGATTGTCGCCGCGCAGGTGCTAATCGATGACCGCACCCGAGGTGTGATTGCCTACGGCGACGGCATCATCACCAGCCGCAACACGTTTCAGAAGTACTACGAACAGGCAGAACTGAAAACCTACATCGACCAGGTGCTGGGCGTAGACGCCATTCCCGTCGCCCTGGGCATCTACTTCGTCTTCCGCGACGAAGCCCAGGCGGAAACCTTTCGGGCCTCTCGCTTTCGCTCCCGCGCCAGGGCACCCCAAATCCGCCTCAAGGTCAGCAAGTTCGAGGAATACCGAGAACTGCTCCAGCCCCTGATGGATTTCTACACCCACCGGGGCCGCCTGCCGACCGCCGAGGAGCTGGCCATCGCCACCGAAATAGCGGGGTGCGTTCCCATCCAGGAGAAATTTGGTTCCCTCAAGCGGGCCTTCAAGATCATTTTGCAGGCCACCGATGCCACCGAGTGGGACGCAATTTCCGAGAAACGCCGCCAGGATTTGCTGGTCTACCTGGCGCTGAGCCAATTTGGCCGCCGCCCCAAGTTTAAGGATCTGTCACCCGTTGTCCAAAACGACATCAAAGTCCTCTGCGGCAGCTACCAGCAAGCCTGCGTCGCCGCCGACCTGATGCTGATGAGTCTGGGGAACTTGGAGGCCGTTGCCCAGCGCTGCCGCGAAAGTCCCATCGGCCAACAGCGCCCCAACTCCCTCTGGATACATGTCTCCGCCCTGGAACAGCTCGACCCCCTGCTGCGCCTCTACGAAGGCTGCGCCTCCCGCACCATCGGACGCCCCGACGAAGCAAACCTGGTCAAGCTCCACTTTACCACACCCAAAGTCACCTACCTGAGCTTCCCCGACTTCGACACCGACCCCCACCCAGCGCTGCGCCTGAGCATGCAGATTGACCTGCGCGACTTGCAGGTGCGCTACCGCGACTACGACCCGGAGGACAACCCGCCCCTGCTGCACCAGAAGGAGCAGGTGGTGATGCCCGATTATCCCCAATACGCCAAGTTCGCCAAACTCAGCCAGCAGGAGCGCAACTGGGGCTTACTGGATGACATCAAGGCGATTTACGACCGACACGGCTGGGAAAAGTGTCTGGAGGAGCACTGTGCCGAGCTGCGCGGGCATCGGGTGGTGTGGCGCAAGGATGCTGACCCAGCTAAGGTGAGGGTGGTGCAGGCGGCCCGACGGCGATCGCAAGACTGATTACTGATGACCTATGATCAACAGTATCGGCAGCAACCGAGGGAGAAATTTCGTGTTTAGCGTCACCAAGCCCCGCATGACGTTTGAGGAATACCTGGCCTATGACGATGGCACGGATAATCGTTACCAGTGGATTGATGGAGTGCTCGTTGCAATGCCGCCGGAGTCAGAGTCGAACGCATGGCTATCGTTGGCCTTACAGCTTTACTTCATCAATGCTGGTTTGGTGAAGCCCCGATTGACCCATCGGTACAACTGCGAAATTGAAGTCCCGGTTCTGAAGCCCAAGCAGGCCCGCAATCGCTTTCCAGATTTGGTGATTTTGCGACCGGAGCACATTGAGCTAACCCAAAAACGACTGACCGTCCGGTTGGATATGCCCCCTCCCCGTCTGGTGATGGAAGTGGTCAGCCCTGGAGAGCTAAACCGTAGGCGCGACTACGAAGACAAACGCGCCCAGTATCAGCTACGGGGCATTCCAGAGTATTGGCTCCTTGATCCGGAACAGCAGACGGTAACGGTCTTGTCGCTGGTGGATGAAGTCTACCAGGAAGCAACGTTTGCTGGTAACAGGATGGTTGTTTCGCCGCTATTCCCAGCCTTTGATCTGACGGCAGCGCAGGTATTGAACCCGGAAGAGTAAAAAGGTGTATTTTGCAGACGATCGCGCCAGCGTTCAGTTCCTTTCCGAGTTGGGGTGCTGGTGAGCGTAAACGTCCAGATATCCCGCTTGTGTTGGGGGCCATAGCTGATGTGGATGGGTCGCTCCGCCCCGTAGAAATAGAGGGAATCGAAGGGCGATCGCCCCTCTACCAGCCAATCCACCAGCGCATCACTGGGCAATTCACGCCTAATGTGAATTAGCAGAAGCAGATTAAGCCGCCTGAAAAGTTAAAACGTCGATACCGAAGCGCCGCTTGAGGAGCAGCCGCAAGGTATGGCTGGCGATTTTAGCGGCGATGTGGACACACAAACCATCAATCGTCTTGTTAAGTAGGCGTTCTGGGTTACGCCCGGTATTCTGAATCTCATGGAAGACGCCTTCAATGCGTTGGCGGACACTCGAGATCAACCGATTGAGAGCCGCACTATGCTGCTGCTGCTGGTTCTTACGCATGAGCGTCCAAATCTGGTTGCCCGTGCGCTGCTGCACCTGGGACTGCCACGACTGGTCGATAAAGCCCTTATCGCCATAAATCGTGCACCCTCGAGCAACCTCTAAGACCGACTCAACGGCCTGTCGCTCATTGGTGTGGGCTGGCACCAAGTCATAGGCGATGGGAATCCCCGTCTGGGTGGTGAGCAGGGTCAGCTTGTAGCCAAAGTAGTACAGCTTGCGGGCAGCACAGTAACCCGGCGTCGCATTGCCCGAAAAATCGCTGTACCGCTTGTCGCGCTTGAGACCGAGCACCGGAATCGGTTTGGTGTCGACCAGCAAGCGCGTTTCGCTGGTGGCCCCCAGCATCACCACCCAGTGCCGTCGTAGGGACTCCAGCAGTCCGTCTAGTTGGCGTAAGCGCGATTGAACTGGCTTTGAGACAATAGCCGCGGGAACCAACTCAGGTAGTTGGCTCGGATGAACCCCAAAAATTGGGTCTCTCCTGGAAACGGCAGGTAGTCCATCAACAACGCTAAGGTCAACACCTCACTGTCACTAAACTGGGGCTGAGTGCCAGGGCGGGGGCGCTGGTTCGGTTTAACGTGCTGGTTGTACCAATCGTCGACGAGCACAAAAACGGTTGTCATCAGGCTAGGAAAGTCTATGCTGGTCATGGGAGGGTTGATTCTCAAAGGTGGTACTTCGATTCTCAATCCCTCCCCTCCTTTTTGTCTAATTCACATTAGGCGTAATTCCAGAATCCGAAAATCACAGGCTGCCCCTGGCCGTGGGCAGTAGTAGCGACCGTAGCGATTTTTCTCGTGGGCCATGTGCTGGTCGCGATCGGGCGATACCTTCCCATGCTTGAGGCCCGTCACCGGGTCTTTCTTCGCCAGGAATCGCTTCAAATCTGCCGAGCAGAAGCCGTAGGTGAGCTGAAACCGCTCCCGGCCAAAGGCATCCATTACCGGATCGAGGATGTGCTGACACAACGCCTCCAGGGCTGGAATCGTCTCGTCCGGGTTCTGGGGAAGCGGGTCGATCTGGTCGGCATAGCAGCGATAAGTCTGGGAGCAGGTGCAAAACTCCTCCAGCGTCAAATATCGCCCCAAATGCCTGACCGTCATTCTCATCTCCGTCCTGGGTACCCTAACTCTGACATCAGCACGGCGGAGATTCAACACCAGTAATGTGCTGATGGCACGCTGACGAGGCGATCGCTTCTCGCCAACAGCATGAAGAAGGCGATCGCCCTCTCCTGCTACTAAAACCAACCGTTCCCGATTCAGTTAATCTTTCTGCTCGCCAGAGGCAGAAGTATTGAGAATCTTAAGCAACGCTTGCAGGTTGAGATCGCTCC
The DNA here is from genome assembly GCA_035285585.1 of Synechococcales cyanobacterium. Taxonomy (GTDB): domain Bacteria; phylum Cyanobacteriota; class Cyanobacteriia; order CAKZMO01; family CAKZMO01; genus JAYKGU01. The sequence continues at coordinate 4,899 of JAYKGU010000260.1, read as the reverse complement.
AATTGATCGCAACTGCGCTTTCAATCTGTAATTCCCCTTGCTTTAAGTTCAGGTTCAGGGCGGAGCCATCCTCAAGATTGTGAAACAGAGCTTCCACAACCCGCAACTGACCTTTGGGAAGCTGGTAGTAAACCCGCTGGCCTTCGACCCGCACCCCTTCCGGCAAAACCTGATTGGGAATATACCCCCCCAGGAAAGTTTTCCAACCCGCGATGAGCGCACGGTAAATCAGGGAATTGGTCTCAAATTGAGGCGCATTTATTAGACGCAGTTGCCCTTCGACTCTATCGCCTCTGAGCGTGAGCTTCTCAGGCGTAAAGTGAATCCTGGCCTTAACCTGCTGATACTCGACCGTGGCAATCAAACCTTCGCTAGCGTCTGGCTCCAGACCAGTTAGCTGCTCAACCTTGGCGATCGCCTGTTGACAAAGCAGCAGGACTGCTTTGGGCTTGAGGGTCACTTGCTTCGATGGTGGATTGATGGCGATGTAGTCTTTCACATAAGTCTGGAGCAGCTTGCCAGAGCTTTGAACGGCTTTTCCCAGTTGGTTCAGAATTTTCATCGGACTTCAAGTTTCCTTTTCTATGAGTTGTCAGTCGTAGCAACAGAACAAATGTTCATTCTATTAAACAAACTGACCAGACGATCTCTACGGTTTTCAAACCAGCCATCCTCACCAGCCCATAAACTACTAGGCAAGTGGCCTCTAGGAGCACTTTCAGAGCTGTAGATAAAGTCGCTGTTACTACGCCAAGACCAGCTATCATCAGAACCTTTAAGCCGCCAGCCTGTTTTACTACCAAATGTATTTCTATCTCCGTTAGACTGTTGATAAACCTCTCGCTGCACGCTGAAGCCGAACTGCCCGCCGCTACCAGTTTGCCAAAGAGAATCAATTGTACATAGGTCAGTACAAGGAAACACTTCCAAAGCGTCTCCATTGACCTCTGTAGAACCTGTAACTTTTTCAATAACTGCTTGTATAAGTCGAGCCGTTTCCTGATCTGCCTCATGCCATTGTTTTTGTCTCAAATACTCCTTTAAAGAAGCATAGCTTATACCAACAGAAGACTCCATTAGCTCTTTCAAGCGATCATCGTCTCGTAGCTGATCAAAATCAGAATTATCTTTCACAAGTCGCTGAGATGCGTCTGGGTCAAGTCTGACAGCTTCTTTTAAGTTGTCGAGGGCTTTCTGGTCATTTCCCACAAGTAGCTGGCACCAAGCTTTTAGATACCAACCTAGAAAGTGTTCCACATCCAGGTCTACTAATTTTTGAGCAGCTTTTGTTGCTTCTTGGTACTGTTGAAGGTTCAGTAAACAGATCCCTTTACCCCACCAAGCTTCATAATTGTCTACCTCCAATTCAATACTCTTTTCGTAAGCAGATAGTGCTTCTTCATTTCTGCTTAAACCCTGTAGAGCATCTCCGTAGTTATTAAAAGCAACTACAAGCGAGGAATTAAGTTGAATTGTTTCCGTTAGTACTAATAATGCTTCTTCGTACTTTTCTAGCTGATTAAGAGCATATCCCTTATTATTCCATGCAAGCGCAAATCCAGGATTAAGCTGGATGGCTTTATCATACAGGTCAAGTGCTTTTTGAATTGCTTCTTCTTCCAAGTAGTCATTGGCTTTACTGTAGTAATCAACCGCTTGATCTATTACTTGATAAGTTAGGAGTTTAACTGGGGCAATCGTTGCAATATAACTGCTTAACTCAGTGTAGATAACTTGCAAAACAGCTTCCCATGCTTGAAATAGCTGCTCTCTTGCGTTTTGGTATTTTTCAACAAGAGCTTCAAGAGCTTTTTTCTGTTGATTACTACCGAACCATCCGCCAATTGCTCCACCGACCACTGACCCAATACCAGGGGCGAGAAAAGTTCCAATAGCAGTCCCTATCATTGCCTCCTTAGTCATCGTTGTCACACCGCAGAGATTAGCAGTAATTTCTTGTGTCGCGCCCGAGAAGATTGCCTTTAGAAAATTAGTCTCCTCAGGAAAATCAGTCTGAAGAACTTCTCGTGTAACTCGCTCCAAATTACGGATTGCTAATCTAACTTCAGAAAAGTTGAATTCAACAACATTAGAAACTATGGATTGTATTTTGGCCGAGTCAAATTCAAGGCCAAATGATTCGATAATAGTATTTACTTGGTTCGCTAGCTTGCTTAGATCCGATTTAAGATCTGACTCCAGACCATCAACGAAATCTTCAACCAATTCATGAATAGTTTTATCTTCTTCCAGCTCTACCTTATAAGCTAGGTGAGTATAGCAAGTCGATTGTAGCGCTAAATAAAGTTGATTGGATAGCTCAATGCCGTCAACACTTTTTGATAGCTTCAATGAAGATTCAGGATTTGATCTGGCCATCTGAGTTTCTGATGGATAGCCAGTACTCATAGGCAGGCTAATTTCTTCCTGCCAATCAGGGAAATCATCTTCAGACTGTTTCCCGTACAGTCTTAGGCTGCTTACGCCTTGAATTTCTAATCTCTGGATCTCCGATCGCAATAGTGAAACCATCTGATGCTGATCCGGCACTCTTGCGGCTTCAAGCATCACCTGTAAAGAAGTACCTTTTAGGCTGACTTTCGCCAAAATACCAATTGGTTGAGTTTTTTGATTAAGCAGTGCCGTAATGGCTTTGATATCTCCCTGTTGCGCTAAAATTCTTGGATTTTGTTCAAACTTAATCTCTTCTACCCAATCTGGTATTTCCTCACCTGTCCGTCGGCCATAAACTTTTACCGTGCAACAACCATCTACAGTAAAGTTTGAGAATGATTTCCGAAAGAAATCAATTAGGGGTTGTTGCGCTGGCATCTTAGCTGCTTCTAGCATAATATGCAGGCAACTATCCTTAATTGAGGCTTTTGCTGTAATGCCTTTGGCTTGAAGTTTATGGTTTAACAAAGTTGCGATCGCCTTCGCGTTCCCTCGTTTTGCCTGCTCTACGAGAGTGGCCTTAGAATTTTCCATAGGGCACTTCAATAGTACAAAAAATGACTCGTTTAATAGTTTCCTCGGCTTGCTTCTAGTCAGTGCAACCCTCATCCCATAATTTGTATCGATGTAGTTAGATGCACCATCATCGCCACGCCGATTCTGATGATTTGCGATCGCTCCCGCTTACCGCAGACCATACTGACCTACTCGGTTATAACCCAAGCTACGGGAAGTTCAATAAATCAACATATAATCGCTTCCAGCTTAAAAATGCATGATTGCCTTGTCAATCGCCTGTCGCAGACCTACAGAATGTACCCAGCCAACAAAAGCGGCGTATTCACATCTGCCGTGCTTATTGGCTATGAAAATATGATCAACCCCTACCAGATTCGTCCAGGTACGGAGGCTGGTGCCGTCGTCAAACGTGAAGACAGTAGTTGCGTTGAAAAAATCTCGTTCACTGGCATCGGTGATTCCTGGCACGGCTCGGAAATGGTTGATCAGCTTTGAGAGCAGAGTTTCCTTTGGAGCGGGACGGGGTGTTCTGGGCGTTGACCAAAACGCCAGGATTGCTTTGGCAACAGCAGGATGTGTCCTTATATCAGGATGTGAGACACCGTCCAAACAGAGAAAGTAAGCGTGGTTAAGCTTGGTCGCCTCAATGGGAACCGTACCGTCCCCTCCTCCTGTGGTATTACCAGCGACGACCAGCGTCGGAATGACTGCCGTAATTCGTTCTGCCAGCGCCCGCCGATTTTCGCCCAAATGCTTGGCGATGCCAATGCCCCAGCCCAGCGGGTCAACAATTCGGGCTAAATCGGCCCCACCAATGGGAGAGCCTAACAGCACCAAAGACTCAAATCGCTGCCACCACTCTGGATGCCGGGACAACGCTTCTATCCACAGAATACCGCCGAGGGAAGTCGCGATCGCTCGAGCTGGAATGGTCGGATACTGCTTAAATGCTAGCTCAATGCTTTGCTCAACTTTGCAAATCAGCGGCTCGATGGCAAAAAGAGTTGGGACATATTCCAGATTTGGTGCAATCACACAGCACTGTGGCGGGGCGACCTGGTGGGCCAGCGTTCCCATCGCTTGATTGGTATCGGTCATGCCGTGTTGGGAGAACAGAAGCAGGTTGTAGGGTGGCATAGACTGTATGGACTCACCTGGTAGATTGGCCCTGATGCAGAGCAAGTGAGCCTGATGTCGCCTCTAGAATTCCCGGCTAGCGAAATTTATAACAGGGCTGGGGCGATCTGCGAACCGTTTGCAAATTCACAATCATGGCGCGTCTGGAGGCTCCGTACTGATATCCAGGCGATAGCCCTCCTCATATCTCATCCAGCTCTGGTACAACACCTGCTGCTGCCCGTCTCGGAATTCTACCGTTAGCGCCTCCCATTCGTTGGTGATGAGGCGATCGCCCACCACCTGCACACTCATTGTCAGAGGCTCAATATCCACGATCCGCTGAACCTGTGCCAGGGTAGCCCACCCGCATTGGGGTGCCGGTGCATCACCCGCCCAGACATCGGTGATCAGTTCCTCGGCCACTGCCGATAGTCCCGCTGGCCGCAGTTCCTCCGGGAGGCCGATCGCCGTCGTTAGTTGTTCATCGGACCACCAGGCCCACCAGTCGGTGCGGTGGATGAGTTCGACGTTGGAGGTGGAGCGAATGGCATCGAGGGGCGTGCCATCGATGCGAGCGAGCCTTGCTGCCGCAGCCCAAGTGACGGCGACACCGCGCCGAGTGTGGTAGCGATTCACGTCTGGCTCCTACTGCGGGATGCAGAGCGTGAATGGCAGCAGGTTGGAGTGGGGGCGATCGCTGCCGTGAATTCTGGCGATCGCCCCTGTATCAAAAAGTAAGTTTATTAGCATTTCAACACTGACCCTACTGATATGCGCCTCTCTGGCGACACACCCTGTCTTGCTCTG
>JAYKGU010000259.1:0-24458 GCA_035285585.1 Synechococcales cyanobacterium | reverse complement strand
ACCCCCAACCCCTCTCCCAGAGGGCGAGGGGAGCCGAACCAATGCTCCTGTTCCCTCTCCCTTCGGGAGAGGGCTAGGGTGAGGGCTTCCGGGCAGCGGTTCGTAAGTTTTGTCAGTCAACCAGGGGCGCACCTGGCGATCGCTCGGTTTATTCGCGGCTACCTCCTGGCCAGGTTCTCCTTAATTTGCTGAGAAATCAAACCAATGAATATGGCGTTACGCTTTCGCGTTAGGACATTCAAGAGGAGTGGAACCCCCGTGACGCGGGGGTTCCACACTCAAACCTTAGCCCGTAGGGCTATATCAAGCATCAGTGGCTTTTGAAACGTTGTTTCTTGAGTAATCGGATTTTGAAATACCAGGTTTTAAGCTATAGCATCTTAACAGGTCTATTCCTATTGGGAGCTTGCCAAGCTCCATTGATGACTTCTCCTATCTCTGTGGATTCTACATCGAGCACCAGTGCTATGGCGCAATCTAACGAAACTCTGCCGTTTACCATCCAGGTTTCGCTGGTAAACGTTTACGAAGATCAAATCCTGCCTCCTGGCACCACCCCCGGTCAACCCCGTGCGGTCGGTCATGCGGTGGGGCAGGTGCGTCTGGAAAATCTGACGCAAACCGAGATCCCGTTGCGCATTGAAGAGGTTGCAATCCATGCTGCAGCCGACGACTCCCTAACCTCCAGTTCAGCCATCATGGCCCAATCCATGAGCGAGGTGACGCTGGGAGGGTTGCAGATTGTCGATCGGGGGTTTCATCTCACTAACGAGCAGGGCTTTGATTCAGTTTCACAGGTAAAAGCCGTGGTAACCTACACGGTCTCGGGTAATACCTACACAGCCGAATCTGATTTGCATCAGGTTGCGGTGAATCGGTAAATACTCATGCGCGATTTAACGCAAGTCAACCCTTATGAGTAAAAATAAGGCCAGGGTCGCAAACTACTTAGGAGCCAGAAGTTGGGATTTTGGACTTGGGATTTTAGATTTGGGATTTTTAGATTGATGAAGTGTACAACTCTTATTTCAAACATCGTCCCCCTCGCTACCGGGTTCACGCTCCTGGGATGTAGTACGGCATCGATACCGGAGACACCGCAAGCTAATCCGGTTCAGGGCGCACTCATCACCTATCAGTGTAAGGATGGTGCCACCTTTGATGCGCGGTTTTCAGAGGTAGAGGCGATCGCCGATCTCCCTGACCAGCCCAACCTGGCCCTACCCAGTGTCGAATCTGCCTCCGGTGCAAAGTACAGTGATGGCACCACCACCCTCTGGACAAAGGGCGAAGAGGCTTTTGTAGAAGTCAATGGCGATATGGTGCTGGTGGATTGCGTGGCGGTAAGTCCGGATGCGGCTGCATCAGTCGCCAATGCGAGTTCAGCGACCAATCCGACTCCCGCATCTCAGCGACCGACGCCAGCGGCGCAACCGACACCACCGGCTCAGCCAGCGGCGCAACCGTCATCAACTACCGCCCAGGCATCAAGAGATATCAGAGTAGAGCGCGTCCAGTTTGCTTCGGGTGCAACCAGTGCAGTAGTTGAAAACTCCATCACGGGCTATGAAATCATAGACTACGTTCTCAATGCCCAGGCCGGACAGTATGCAAATATCAGCATGGCTACGGATAATGCTGCCAATTACTTCAATATCCTGGCACCCGGTGAAACCGAAGTGGCCATGTTCAACGGCTCATCCGGCGAAAACCAGTACGAGGGCATCCTTCCCGAAAGTGGCGACTACAGGATCCGGGTTTACATGATGCGGAGTGCTGCCCGCCGCAATGAGGTCGCTAACTACCGCCTTGAGATGATTTTTTCAGATCAGGAAAATCCGTCGTCATCGCCTCCTAGTGCCTCCAGCCCAGCTGATGCAACGGTTTCAGGAACAGATTACAGCGCAACGGGCGACATTTTCTGTGCTATGACGCAGCAGGAGCCGAGCGGATTTTGTCCTTTCGGTGTCGTGCGTGAAGGTAATGGGAGCGGCTTTGTTGAGGTGACCAAGCCCAATGGAAGCACGGTTTCTATCTATTTTCAGAACGGTCAGGCCGTAGGAGCTGAAGGCAGTTCGGGAGAGTTCAGTGCTTCGCGGCAGGGTGATGAGACGTTTGTTTATATCGGTGATGAACGCTACGTTATCCCAGATGCCGTCATTTGGGGAGGCTAAGTTCAACCGGCGAGCACCAGCGGCTCATCGCTTGCGCGCCACGTAGAATCCGTAGCTGAACCAGTCTTTAAAGCGCCTGTACAGATCCGCCTCCTGACGTTCCATCTTTACTAACTCTTCAGCTTCTGATTGGCCCGCATGACGGTGAAGAAAAGCGGCTATGCGCTCTTCAGTCGGTGCGTAGTAGTTATCCATCCAGTTCGTCGATGGCAGTACGAAATATCCCAGAAGGTCGTAGCCTCCGCGATCGAGGACTGCAATTTTCTCGGGAGCAGTAGCGATTTCGGAGTATTCAGCGCTCCAGTGCTGTCGGATTTCCTCTGGAGGGTCAGGACGTAGCCAAGTAATCTCCGAAACCGCAATCACACCACCAGGCCGCAGGATTGGCCTCCAGGTCTCAATCCCCTTAGCGAAGCCAATGTTATAGATAGCACCTTCGGACCAGATCAGGTCTAAAGATTCATTCGCAAACGGAAGTGAATCCATTGATTCCGCAAGTGTCTCAATTTTCTGAGAACAACCTGCTGCACTCGCTCTGGCGGACAGGATGTCGAGAAATTCAGGAAACAGGTCGACGGCAGTAATTCGTGCATTCTGAAGTTTGCTTGCCAAAACCAAGGTTGACGCGCCAGTACCACAGCCGATGTCAGCCACCTGAAGTGTTGCCGATGTATCAAGTCGGGTCAGTTCAAGTGCCCGCAGGGTTTCTTCGTTACTCCCTGGCCCCTGGCGTGCCCCATCTCGATGTAACTCCACCATCAGAGCAAACAACGTTTCGTCATCCATGACGTGTTTTAGCTCCTATATCCGGTTTTCACGAACGCGTTGCTCGGCACCAACCATATCAGATTTTTTGTCAGTCAACCAGATTTCAAAGTGTAGTTGTCTTTTGACGCCTGCTTGATGATCGTAAAGAACTAAGATGATTGGTCTACCGAGATTCGTCGCAGTGCTCCACCCATAGCCGAAGGCTTGGGGGGTGGTGAAGCGACGGCGAGTTGAAGTGCATCCCCTGAACAATGCGATAGCGAGAGAAGGGGATAGCGCTGAAACGAGCAAACTGGTAAGATTGGCAAGGCGTAACACGCTGAAACATACGGATGGCTCATCCAGTTGGTGGCCCAGGAGTAACGGTTAAGACACTGGCAACCTGTATAGAGCGAAACACCAAAACAAAGATTCAGATCCGTCCTGCTTGGGGGCAACAAGTGGACGTTAAACAAAATGCCTGTGGAATCGGTCTGACGGGGATTCATGTTGCAAAACTTGGGTCTAGTTAAGAGGTTGAGAAGCAGGAAATCTTTAGGGCGACCTAAGGAATCTCTCTGCATACCCGTTAGGGTTGCTGGGAGAGGATGTCAATCGTACTCAAACCGGGGCGTGACTTCGCTCAGGCAGCTACTTTCGGGCGTCTGGGCGGGATCGGCCAGGAAGTCGAGGGCGATCGCCTCCACACAGGTCGCGGCTGGGGTGCCCCCTGGTGCAAACATCGAGCCGTGACCCACACCGGGGAAGGTGTAGACATGCACATTCTGGAAATTGCGGGCAACGGTCTCGCCGTAGAGTTGGGGTGTGACCGGGTCGTAGCCGCCATTGAGAACTAAGACGGGAATCTCGGTGTTGTCGTAGGCGAAGACTGGCTCTCGCTCAACCTGAAGCAGGTCGCAGAAGTGCTGATAGGAAGCACTCTCATTCACCCCGATTGCGATCAGCTGCTCGTAGGGGGCAGGAAACACGGTAGACGGATCTACTGCTATGGAATCGACCCGCGAACAGAGCACCGCGTGATACATGCCTGTGGCACTATCATCGTCCCGGAGCGCCTTCGAGAGTTCGGATACGGCCCAGCTAAAATCTCCCTCAGCCGCCTGGTAAATGTTCTGGGGCAGGGCTGAGGCATTACCACTGTTGGCGATATAAGGTTCAAAAAACAGCAAAAATTCGTCTCGATCTAGCGTGGTTTCAAGGGGTTCCTCGGTGTCGGGGATGGTGAGCGTCAGCGGCACGGGGGTTTGCTCTAGACGATCCAGCACGCTCAGAAAGACGGTTTCCAGGTTGGGATAGGTCTGATTACACTGGGCATCGGCGGCGCAGGCGGCAAACAGATTGCGCAGCGCCCCGCTAAAGGTGTAAGTGGCGGCCAGGTTAAATTCGATATTCGTCGTCACCACCCCGTCGATGATCGCACTGCGGAGTTGGGCGGTGTGTTCTTCCGCCTGCTCTAGCACGTACTGCCCCAGCAGCGTGCCGTAGGATACCCCGTAGTAATTAAACTGGTCGTAGCCCAGGGCTTCGGCCACCGCATAGATATCGGCGGCATTTTCGATGGTGTTGAAGGCATCAGGATTAATGCCGTCGGCAAGACTGCGATCGCGGCAGTCCACCATCCACTGGGTATCGGTCGGGGCAATCTCGTCGCGAGCCACCGCTATATTGTGCTCGGTTTTCTCGGGGCAGTTAAAGAAGGGGCGTGAATGCCCAGTGCCGCGCTGATCGACAAACACGAGATCGCGCTCTTGCAGCAAGGCGGGCAACACCGGCCAGTTGGGCAACACGCCGACCGCAAAGGTGTCAATGGTGGTGCTACCGGGGCCACCATTTTCCATAAACAAGGGGTCTGGGGCAGGGTTCTCGCCCAGGCTGCGGGTTCTAACCACCGCCACCTGAATGGTCGGCCCGTCGGGCTGGCTGTGGCGCTCGGGCACGGTGACATAGCCACAGTCAGATATGGCGCTTTGCAGCGCATTCAGGCCAAAGGTGGAGCAGTCAGTAGATTCCCATGCGGAGCTGGTCGGGGGAGTGGCGATCGCTGGCATAGCCGTGACGATGGTAACGCCCAGGGCCGTGAATCCGATCAAACGAGGGAAGAAGTGAGTCATTGTGAATGTTCCTGAAGAAATAAACAACGTGAGTCAGACTAGAGTATGGGGTCAGTTATGATTCAAAATTTCTTGATAAAAGGGTTGAGTGCAGCGCCTTACGCCAGAGCAGGGGGCGATTTTGAGCCAGGGCTACGGATGTACGCAGACCTTAACGAGATTCGACAACAGGCTCAGGAAACGCAGCGATCGCCCGCTCCGGCACTTGCTTGATCTGCAACCACATCGCAATGCCCATAAAGAGTTGAATGGGATCGGCGAGTTGCACGATCGATTTCATCGCCGTGGCGGTTTGTTCATCCACCAGCGACGGTGCGAGAATCTGCACAAAGTCCCACAACCAGTGGAAGATAATTAAGGGCAGAATGTTGTTAAGTTTGAGCATCAGCGGCGCAAAAAAAAAGCCAAACTGAAAGGTATTGAGCAGTTGGATGGGGACAGCCAGTAAAGGAACGCCCCCAAACACATTCACCGCATGCAGGAGGGAGAAGGCGATCGCGCTCACCAGCATGGCCCAACGCACGCGCCCAGTGGTCAAAAAGGCGTGCAACACAATGCCCCGATACATGATTTCTTCCCCAAAGCCGACTAACAGGGTGGTGAAGCCAACCAGGGCAAACAATTGCCATTGAGCGGCACTGAGGGAGGCACGCGCCAGCCCCGACAGAAAGACCACCCACATGGCAATCAGTACGACGATCAAGGGCAGAAACCACAGCATTTGCCGATGATGGAGGGGACGAAAGCCGATCGCCCGCCAGCTAAAATAGCGCGTCACCCAAAACACATTCAGGAGATTCAGCCCAATCAACACGCTCCAAAACACCGTCATCATTTCCGGTGCGCCATAGGTGATGCCCCGGAATTCCTTCATGTAAACCATGCCAGCACCCATCACTGCCGTATAGAGGAAGGCTGCTAGAATCGCAATTTTGGGCTTTGAGAGTGATGCACGCTCATCCACAATTTCAGTTCCTTTGTTTTTCAACCGTTGCAACACGCTCTACTCCGCAGGGGGCAAAACAAACTCAGGGAAAAGGTCTGCCGTACAGCTTGTATCAGGAACGCGATCGGGATTATTCACAAACGCGACGCCGATATCCTTGGCGCACTGGGAATAGACGATCGCCCCATGTCCGGTGCTGGACAGTTCCACAAAGGTGCCATTGCTCAGTCCTTCCATCATCATGCGGCCCATGTCGCTGTTGGTTTGCACGTCATAGCGACCCTGGAACACCAGTGTAGGAATTGTGCTGTTGACGGGGACATGTTCACTTGCAGGCGCAGGTTCCACGGGCCAGAAGGAGCAGAGATCGTAAGCCTGTTGCGCCAGCACCAAGCGACCCTGACCCAACTGGGGCATCAGCATGGTGTCGTAAATGGCCTGAGTTTGAGCCGGGTCGCTAAAGGGAACCAGCTCGCGGCAGTCCAGACTGCGAAACATGCCTGTGGTGACCTCGCCATCAAGGGGCAAGACGGAGTCGGTGAGGGCTGCCACCACGTCGTACACATGGCGTACCTCCACCTCCGACATGGCGTTGACAGCGGCGGTGAGGCTGGCAGCGGTGTCACCCTCAAACTCCTCCGCTACAAAGGTGAGTAGGGTCTCCCGATTTCGCGGTGTCGCTAAATAGCCGATGCCATAGAAATTGGCTAACAGCAGGGTTTGATCGGCTTCGGGCAGTTCGTTGGCTACAGCCTGCACCTGTTGCACCCATTGGCTGGCGGGGCGACTACTTTCGGCGGCGGCAGCCCGTGCCCGCAAAAGGTCTTCGGCTTTGGCTTCAAAATCGCGGGCTTGTAAGCGATAGAACTCTGGTGAGGGTTCCAGGCTGGGAGGCGTGGGTTCGTTCGCAAACAGTTCCCCAGTCACGACCCCGGTAAAGGTGGTGGAGATGCCCTGCTCTAGCTCATGGACAATCAGCGGTAGATAGGCAGCGATTTGGCCGGGTCGCCCATTCATAGCCTGAATCAGATTGGCAAAATCTGCCGAGGTGATGCGATCGATGGGGGTTGTTTGCCCCTGAGGAGTAATCGGTTCGGGCAGAGAAATCGGGGCTTCATCCAGGCGGTTGAGGAGAGCCTGGGTGCGTTCCATCAGGTTGGGATAGGCGACACGGCAGGCGGCATCCGCTTCACAGTCTTCCACCAGATTGAGAAAGCTGATTTCCAAATCCCGAATCAGCAGTTCGTATTTGTTGGCCTGGAGGGGCACCGTCGAGTCGAGCACCACGCTACGCACCCGGTCGGGGTGGTTGGTCATAATGCGCTGGGCCAGGTAGGTGCCGTAGGAAATGCCGTAGAGGTTGATCTGGTCGTATCCCAGAGCAGCCGTCAGGTTCACCACGTCCTGGGCGCTGTTGGGCGTGTTGTAGTTGCTCAAGTCGTTGCCGTGGTTTTCGAGTACCAACGCACAGAGATCGAAGAAGGCATATTGTTGGAGCGTGTCTTCGTCGGTATCGGGCAGGCGCGATCGCATCTGATCAACCAGCGGATCAAGCGTCCCTGCATAGGGGCTGCTGGGATCGAGCAACACCCCCAGGGTAATCAGCGCCACCGGAGCACAGCCCAGACGATTGGAGAATTGGGTACCCCGCTGATCCAGCACAATAATGTCGCGGGTCTGGCGCAGGGATTCGTAAATAATTGCTCGCGTCTCCAGAGATCTGGCCTCCAAGGTGCTTCCCCCTGGCCCGCCCCGCAGATCCATAATTGGGTCAGGGGCTGGGGAAAGACTGCGGCTGTGCAGCACTGCATAGGTCAGGTCAATCTGGCGACCATCCGGGTCGGCATAGTTTTCCGGCACGGTGAGAATGCCGCAGGTAATCGTTTCCCCTTCGACTTCGTTGGGGGGCAGCACCGTGGGGCAGGGAATCTCGGTGATGGGATAGCTGGGAGCCTGTGCCACTGCACGAACAGGGGCGATGGCACAGGCGGTCATGGCGAGCAGTGGCAGGCAAGCGGTACGATGCATCATGTTCATGGGGGAATAAGTCAACTAGCGATGCCGTGTTCTGCCACTGGGGGTCGTGGTAGAGGGCTAGGGCCACGTCCTTGAGGAGGGCGATCGCCCCATCGGGATCTGCCTGATACGCCATATCAATACTGAAATCCACCCGCGACTAGCCTCGGGTCTGGTTCCTCACCTCGTTGATTTTGCTGTTGGGAATGGGGATTAACTCTCCCCAACCCATAACGAAACGTTTAGCTATGAACGGGGTGAGCAAACACCATTCGCCCCATTGCGCCTCGTGTAAGTCATAGTTGCAGTCCCATCAGGATTTAAAGCGATCGAGATAGTGATACCCCGAAGCGTAGCTTCATAATAGTTATCGTTGAGTTTTTGGAGCCTTGCCTCTTCGCCATTGATATAGACGTAACCGCCTTCATCGGCATGTACGTCAATCCCCGTGGGGCAAGTAAAGTTGAGCTGTGGCATACCTGCTGCACGGACAGCACCGAACATCACCAATTGAGAAACAACCATCGCCAGCGAAGCTGCAAAAGCCAATTGTTTTTTCATCATTTTCTCCTTTGTAAAAGACTTCACGGTTAAGCGTTGATCCGTGCTCTGATAATCGTCGTGTATCGATTAGAGAGCACCTTCATCCGCAATGGAAAAGAAGTAGTTATAGTACTCGTCTCCCGTCAGAATATTGATCACCACGACTCGGCTGGTATCGCGATCGTACATGACGCGCACCTGGGCATCATGACCGACAAACATATTGCCGGAGGTGCGTTCCAGATATCCATGAAAATAGAACTCGCCCTCCGTAATCTCTATCTCAAGCTCATCCTGGCTCACTTCGGTGATATAGGTAACAGGAGTGGGAGATTGAGCTACAACAAGTAAGGATGCAGGAGAGGTTTGGGCATTAGCCAGGGGGGCGATCGCCCCCATACTCCCCAGAAAAAACGCTCCGGCTCCCAGAGCAAGCGCGATCATTTTGCCATTCATACGTGAATCCTTTGTCGTTCCTAAACACCACAAAAAACTATTTGTGTCTTCCCGTGGTATGAGTACTGCCCTCGCAAAACGGGAGTACACCTTATATGCCGTCGCTGGGGAAGATGATGAAATCACTCCGAACCCAACCGGTCGCCCCAGATTCAAGGAACTGCACCTGGCACCAGTTCAAGTCACTTCCTGGCGAGTCCGTATCTTGCACACATTCCAGGATGTTGACGCGATCGCCCCCCAGTCCATAGCCAATGGCACGGGACTGTACCGTTGAGGCACTCCGCAAGTTAATTTGGGAACCCCGTTCATGGGCAACTAACGTCCCAATCCGCTGCCCTGAAGCCTGGGCGGGGGGACTGCCGTAGGAACTGCTGGTGTCCCAGTAGACATAGAGGGCGGAACCATCTGCCAAACGAAAAATTTGTCCGGCATCCCCGAGGCCACTCTGGCGATACACCACGTTGCCAGACTGGTCGGTGAAGTTACCCGGTTGAGTCGAAAATGGGCTGAATTCGTACCTTGCTCCATTACTTTGGAGTTGAATCCCGATGTAGCCTTGACGCTGGGAGAAGGTGCAATTACTGGAAAGGTAAGCGTAGTCCTCACCCGGTGCATAGAGATCACAATGGGCTGGCACCGTGTCGGCTTTGACGGCAACGGAAATACCAAAGGATGCAAAGGTGGCGATCGCCGATCCGAAACAAAGTTTTGCAAAATTTACCATGCTGTAAACTGCCTGAGGCACGCGACAAGAGGGAACTGAAGGAAATCAAGAAAAGTTGCGCTTCTCTTAAACGAAAAAGACAACTAGCACCTGGGGAAAGACCACATCGAGGCTCTTCAGCAATTTTTGATGCATTACGCGATTGCCAACGACTCTTCTGGGAGAGTCCTCGGTCAGGTCTAAAGAGTAGCAGGAGTTACTATATTCAAGAGTTGTAAGAAAATTATTTACTCTGGCCGCTGTTTATTAAACCTTAAGGATGTTCTCAAGAAATCACCTTAGGACAGAGGTGTGGATCCCCCGCGACGCGGGGGATCCACACTCAAAACTTAGCCCGTAGGGCTATATGCATTCAAAATCGTGGTGCTGTCTTACTGTTAGGTGTGTAGGGTTAGCCCTCTGGGGGCTTCAGGCGATAGCCCAACCCATGCTTTGTTTCAATGAATTTTTCTGCACCAACGTGCTTGAGTTTCTGACGTAATGTTTGAATGTGAACCCGCACGGTGGCATCCGTTCGTGGATCGTCTCCAGCCCAAAGGCGATCGATGATATGAGCAGGGCTAAAGACCTGTTTTGGATGTCGGAGAAACAACTCTAACACCGCATATTCTTTGGAGGTGAGTGACACAATCTGTTGTCGAAACGTCACCTCATAGTTGCTGGGGTCAAGCTGCAACTCGCCCCATTGCAGTAAAGGCGATCGCTGCCCCATTCCCCGCCGCAGCAGTGACCGAATTCTTGCCAGTAGCTCGTCTAAATCGATGGGCTTCACCACATGATCATCGGCTCCTGCATCCAGGCAAAGGACTTTTTGTGCGACGGCGGATTCTCCAGTGAGAACGAGAATGGGAATTTCTTGATTGAGTACCCCATCAGTGACTTGTTCAAAACCCCGGCGAATTTTTCTGCAAAGCTCAAGGCCGTTGAGTTTGGGAAGATAAAAATCTAGCAGAACCAGGTCGTAGGCTTTTACCTGAGCCAGTGCCAAACCTGCTTCTCCATCGCTGGCCCAATCAACCTGATACCGATTACAGGTTAAACCTTTGACAAGAGAAGTCGCCAGATCTTGATCGTCCTCTATTAGAAGGATTTTCATCTGAGGTTACACTTCCCAAAACATTGCTCAGCTTGCTATTAATGGTTTTGTTCCAAATCAGCAGATAGTTCGACGGAATGCACTTTGTGCACTTCAACCAAGCTATCTACAGCTAAGTAGAACTGCATTGAAAAACGAAGGTTAGAAAACCGGGGGAGCGCCCCGGTGGGGCACTCCCCCGGTTTTCTAACATGAATTTAATTGTGCTGACCTAATTATAGAAATAATACCTTTAATTTACCTCTTAAGATAGAGACTAATAACGTTCTCTCTGCCAGCCATGCCTGTGTTCTGCACTCGCGCGCGCCCTCGAATTCCGCTCCGCTGGGTACTAATTGTGCCCTTTATCCTGCAAGCAGTCGGTGTCGTCGCACTGGTGGGTTACCTGTCCTACCGCGGCGGGCAGCAGGCGGTTTCTGACCTGGCAGAGCAGCTCATGGAGGAAGTCGGCGATCGCACCACCCTCTACCTCGAAAAAACCCTCGAACTTCCCCATGTCATCAACCAGCTCAACGCCAATGCCATTCGGCTAGGAACGATTCCCGGATTTGACAGCACCGATACCACAACGCTGGAGCAGGTGTTTTTGCAACAAATCGAGCAGTTTCCGACCATCAGCACCATTGCGATCGCCAATGAGCGGGGGGGAATGGTCGGCTCAGTCCACAACAACCCAGGTTTGAGCGTTTACCGCACCCAGAAGTTTGCCAGGGGCCTCTTCTCGATTTCTGATGTTGATGCAATGGGGAAGGAAGCGCCTGCTGTTGTCATCTCTGAAACCTACGATGCCCGCACACGCCCCTGGTATCAAACGCCCAAGCAAGCGGGACATGCTACCTGGAGTCCAATTTATCAACTCATGGCGCGGGTTCCTCTCCTCAGCATTTCGGCGGGGCTTCCCTTCTACGACCCGTCCGGAAAATTTCAGGGGGTGCTTGCCACTGATATTGTGTTGGATAATCTCAACCAATTCCTGGCAGAGCTGAAAATTGGTGAATCAGGCCAGGTCTTCATTATTGAGCGATCGGGATTGTTAGTGGCCAGTTCAAATGGGCAGCCGCTGTTAACCTCTCAAACAGACAAACCGGAGCGCATTAGGGCAATCGAGAGCACCGATCTACTCATCCAAAATACAACAACTGTACTGACGCGATCGCTGAATCTGGAGCAAATTAATACTGCTCAACAGCTTGTCGTTCGTCAGGAAAACGCACCTCAGTTTGTGAGGGTTATTCCCTTTCGCGATCGCCTGGGGTTGGACTGGTTGATTGTGATTGTGGTGCCAGAATCCGATTTCATGGCTCAGATCCACCAAAACACACGCACGACGATTCTGCTTTCTTTCCTGGCATCAGCAGGGGCGATCGCCTTCGGAATTTTCATCTCCAATCGCGTCAACAGGCGCATTAGCCAACTGAATCAGGCCAATCAAGAACTGGCAAAAGGGAATTTAGCGCATTACATCACCCAGCCATTGCCAACCGACAGTTCAATTGCAGAAGTGCAGGGCTTAACCCAATCCTTCAACCAGATGGCGGAGCAATTGCAGCAATTGTTTCAGACGAAGGTTGAAGCTGAAGCCAACCGCCAGAGTGAAGCCCGGTTTCAGCAACTAGCGGCGGCAGTTCCCGGCATGATTTATATCTATGGCCAATATCCTGACGGCTCGTCTGGATTTGAGTACGCTAGCTCGGTCAGCCGCACGATTTTGGAACTGGAGCCAGAGGAAGTTATTGCAGATGTTAATAAAGTTTTCGATCAAATTCATCCCGACGATCGGCTTGCCCATGAAAAAGCCATAGCTCAAAGTTCTACCACCCTTGAACCGTTTTCTCTATCCTTTCGCAATATCACCCCTTCAGGGCAGCTCAAATGGTTGGAAGCCAGTTCTCGTCCCTTAGCCCATGCCAACGGCAATATTACCTGGTACGGAATTTTGCTGGATGTGAGCGAGCGCAAGCAAGCTGAAATTTCACTCCGCCAATACGAACGAATTATTGCCAGTACCATGGATGGCATTGCCTTAATCGATACCGAATTTCGCTATCAACTTGCAAACCAGACCTATTTAACCTGGTATAAGCAATCGAGCCGTGAACTCATTGGGCGTCCAGTCAGCGAGATTGTGGGGCAAGAAGTTTTTGAAACGGTAATCCGTCCCTGCTATTTACGTTGCTTAGTAGGGGAAACCATTGAACGCAGAGATTGGTTTGAAGTCCCCGCCCTGGGACGGCAATTCTTCAGTGTCACCTATACACCCTATCGGGATGAAACTCTGGCGATCGCAGGCATTGTCGTTAGTTTACGAAACGTGACTACTTTGAAGCTAGCAGAGCAAGAACTAGAAAAGGCAAAAGAATCAGCCGAAGCCGCAAACCAAGCTAAAAGCCTGTTTCTGGCCAGTATGAGCCATGAACTTCGCTCACCGCTGAACGTTATTCTGGTGGCGGCTCAGATGATGAGTCGGGACACAAATCAGCGCCCAGAATCTCAAGAATATGTTGATCTGATCTCACGCAGTGGTAACCATTTGCTAAGAATGATCAATGACGTACTCGATTTATTCAAAATTGAAGCTGGCAAGATCACGTTAGAGAACGAAAAGGTGTTTTTGCCTGAATTTTTACAGTCAATCTATGAAACCTTTAAGCAGCAATGTATTAACAAAAACTTGCAGATCCACCTGGAGGTGGGTCATGACGTACCCCAATCGATTCTGGTAGACGCTCAAAAGCTACAGCAAATATTAATGAATTTGGTAGGCAATGCGATCAAGTTTACGGAGTGTGGCGAAATTACGCTACGGGTTGCCCCTGGGTCATTTGAAAATGAAGCTCAGCGACAGGATGACTCTATCCCTTTAGCTTTCACGGTCAAAGATACCGGGGTTGGAATTGCGCCTGAAGAATTAGGTCAGATCTTTGATGCCTTTGCCCAGGCTGCCGCAGGGCGGCAGATGACTGGAGGCACCGGATTAGGATTGAGCATTAGCCAGAGTCTGGTGCGGTTGATGGGAGGAGAGATCACCGTTCAAAGCACGTTGGGAGGTGGGAGCACGTTTCACTTTGTGCTGCCCGTGCAACCCCTGGAGGTGTTCGCCCCATCCTCTCACTTAAGAACTGTATTGAGCTTGGCTCCAGGCCAGCCGACCTGCCGAATTCTCGTCGTCGATGACCAGAAAGTCAATCGAATGCCGCTGGTGCGGTTACTATCCCAAATCGGGTTTGAGGTAGAAGAAGCGGAGGGCGGAGAAGGGGCGATCGCCCTCTGGCAACACTGGCACCCGCACCTCATTTTGATGGATCTACGTATGCCTGGATTAAATGGTTGGGAAGCCGCACAACGCATTCGAGCAAAAGAAATGGATGAAGATATGCGACAGGTCAAACGAAAGGTAATGAGAGGTCAAAACGCCTGTCCAACCTGGCCCGTTGTGATTATGGCATTGACGGCGCAGGCTTTGGAGGGCGATCGCAAACTAGCCCTGGCGGCAGGCTGCGATGATTACATCAGTAAACCTTTTCATTTAGAACTGTTGCTTGACAAAATTGCTCAGCATTTATGCGTCACCTATACTTACACCTCCTTCGAAGATTCGAGCGGCGGACGGAGGTTTTGCGGGTCATCCTAATTTTCGATATATTTCAGATACTTTCTCTTGGGCTACCCAAGTTTCTTTGGCGATTTTTCCAGATAAAATTTAACAATTCCCTAGCGTACAAGCCCGATGGAGTTTGAGCAGGTCATCACCGCCATTAATGTCATCTTGCTACAGCGCATCAACCGCAGCCTCAGTAGCCTGGAGATTGAACTACTGCGGGGATCCTGGGGCAACCTCACCTACGAAGAGATTGCTGAAGCCTCAGGATACTCCCTCAACTATCTGCAGCGGGACATCGGGCCAAAGTTTTGGCGGCTGCTGAGTGATATTTATGGGCAGAAGTTAAACAAGACCAATGCGCGGGCGATTCTGACACGACAGACGGGGGCGATCGCCCGTGCCAATTCTCAGCCCTCTGAAACACCAGACGGCAGCGGAACCCTCCGGATAACTGCCGCCCCTGCAGCAACTCTCGCCGCCCCCGCTGCCGTCAATTTAGCCCAACCCCTCGACGAACAATTGCCCGCGACCCTGCTGGAGATCTACGTTCCCCGCCCCCCCATTGAAACCATCTGCTACGAAACGCTAATGCAGCCTGGGGCGCTGGTGCGCATTAAGGCCCCGGCCCTGATGGGCAAAACCCTGCTGATGGAACACACCCTGGCCCGTTTGGTCGCGCAAGACCTGCGGACGGCATTTCTCAGCTTTGAACTGGCCGATCGCAAAGTCCACTTCTCTGATCTGGATCGGTTTTTGCGGTGGGTGTGCGTCAACCTCAGCCGGGAGCTGGGCATGCCCAGCCTGATCGATGATTACTGGGATGAAGCGGGCATGGGGAGCAAGGTGAGCTGTACCCAATATATGGACGATTATCTGCTGGCGGCGAGCGATCGCCCCCTGGTCATCGGTCTGGATGACGTGGATCTGCTGTTTTCCTATCCAGAAATTTACGAGGACTTTTTTGGACTATTGCGATCGTGGTATGAGAAGGCCCGCCGCCGCACAAACTGGAAGAAGCTGCGCCTCTGTATCGTCCATGCCACCGATGTCTACATCCAGCTCAATATCAGCCAGTCGCCGTTTAACGTCGGGCTGCCCATCGAACTACCGGAATTTGACCGCAGTCAGGCACTGGAGCTGGCCCAGCAACACCAACTGCCTGCTAATCTGGATCTCGCTCCCCTCATCGATCTGGTGGGCGGCCACCCCTACCTGCTGGAACTGGCGTTTGTGGCCCTCAAAAGTCGCTCCGGCCTGACTCTGGGTGACCTCATCCAGACCGCCCCCACGGAGGTGGGGATCTACGCCAGCCATCTGCGGGAAAACTGGCTCACGGTGCGCAGTCAGGCTGACCTGCTCCCCGCCCTCCGCCAGGTGATGGGTGCTCCCCATCCCGTTCCGCTTGAGTCGGTGCAGGCTTATCAGCTCCAGAGCATGGGGCTAATCAACCTGCGGGGCAACCAGGCCGAACCTCGCTGTCGTCTCTACCGCGAGTACTTCAATGCTCAGCTCAATTTGCCAAACGTGCAGGCTTAGCCCCCATGACCCGCTTTGCTTCATATGGCTACCAGCCCGGTGGGAGCCTGCCCCCCGATGCCCCCACCTATGTCACCCGGCAGGCAGACCAGGAACTACTGGATGCTCTACTGGAGGGCACCTATTGCTACGTCCTCAACTCCCGTCAAATGGGCAAGTCGTCCCTGCGGGTACGCACCATGGAGCGACTGGCCGACCGGGGTATCCTCAGCATCGAGATTGAGCTGCTGGGCATTGGCAGTCAGCGGATCACCGCCTCCCAGTGGTACGGGGGCATCATCGCCGAACTGAACAGCGGACTCAACCTGCGGGTAAATCGGCGGGAGTGGCTGCAAGCCCACGACGATCTTTCCCCAGTGCAGCGCCTGAGCACGTTTGTGGAGCAAGTGGTGCTGGCCAAGGTGACCCAGCCGCTGGTGATCTTTTTTGACGAAATCGACAGCGTGCTGGGGCTGAGCTTTCCGACAGATGATTTTTTCGGCCTGGTGCGCAGTTGGTATGAGCGGCGATCGCGCCAGCCCCGCTACCGCCAACTCACGGTGGTGATGCTGGGGGTGGCAACGCCCTCGGACCTTATTCAGGACGAAACCTCAACTCCGTTTAACATCGGTCGGGCCATTGAGCTGCGGGGCTTTCACCCAGTTGAAAGCAGTCCTCTGGCCGCCGGACTCGCCCCCTACGCCGATCGCCCCGATGCCGTGATTCAGGCCATTCTTGACTGGACCGGGGGTCAGCCCTTTCTCACCCAGAAGCTCTGCTGGCTGGTGACGCGCCAGGCGCAGCCCGTCGCCGCTGGGGAGGAAGTTCAGCAGGTTAGGCAACTGGTGCGATCGCACCTGATTGATAACTGGGAAACCCAGGATCAGCCGGAGCATTTGCGCACCATTCGCGATCGCCTCCTCCGGCAATCCTCCCAGCCCGAACGGCTGCTGCGCCGCTACCGGACGATTCTTCGGCGGGGGAGCATTTCTGCAACCAATACCCCCGAGCTGATGGAGCTGCGGCTGACCGGACTGGTGACCCAGCAGCAAGGACGGCTAGTGCCGTTCAACCGGGTCTATGCCACGGTCTTTGATCAAGCCTGGGTCGCACAGCAGCTCCGGGCTTTGCGCCGTCAGGGCCGCCCCCTGCCGGGAATACCCCTCTGGCAAACGGCGGCGGTGGGTTTGGGCAGTGCCCTGGTGGTGCTGGGGGTGCGATCGCTCGGCTTACTCCAGGGCCTGGAACTCCAGACCTTTGACCAGATGATGCGCTGGCAACCGATGCGAGCTGCTGACGACCGCTTTCTGATCATCACCGTGAGCGAGGCCGATATTCAATACCAGGATCAGCTGGGCATGGAGCGCATCGGCTCCCTCTCCGACGAAGCCCTGCTGCAGCTCTGGGATCGGCTGATGCCCCACGCTCCCCGTGTCATTGGCCTGGATTTCTACCACGACTTTCCCTTTTTGCCGGAGCTAGCCGCCCGGTTGCGGCAGAGCAGAAACTTTGTCCTGGTGTGCGGAATCGGTCAAACCATCGATGTAGAAACCCCCGTTAGCATCCCGGC
This sequence comes from Synechococcales cyanobacterium, assembly GCA_035285585.1. Lineage (GTDB taxonomy): Bacteria > Cyanobacteriota > Cyanobacteriia > CAKZMO01 > CAKZMO01 > JAYKGU01. Next base: position 6,935 of record JAYKGU010000259.1, on the reverse strand, counting down.
ACCCCCTGAGCTACCCACCGCTACCCTGGGCTTCACCGATGTGGCCATTGATGCCGATTACCGGGTGCGGCGGCAACTGCTGGGGATGGATCGCTCGGAAACTTGCCCCACCAGCCGTTCATTCAACCTGCAAGTCGCTTTGAAGTACCTGGCATCGGAGGGAATTGCCCTTGAATTTTTAGACGAAGACCACATCCAGCTAGGGAATACAATTATTCCCAAGCTCCCACCCACCGCTGGCGGCTATCGGCTCTCATCTTCGGAGCAGGCGGGGTTTCAGACGCTGGTCAACTACCGTGCTGCCGATCCACCACGGGTTTCGCTCCGGCAAATTCTGCAAGGCGATCTGGACGGTGATCTGGCTGAACTGGTGGGCGATCGCATCGTTCTCATCGGTCTGGAAGACCCCAAAGATGCCCTGTTCATTCCCGGACGCTCTCAGCGGATGTTGGGCGTTGTCATGCATGCCCACATGGCCAGCCAGTTGATTGACGCCGCCCTGGGCGATCGCCCCCTGCTCTGGTGGTGGCCAGACTGGCTGGAGGCGCTTTGGGTGGTGGGATGGGGGATGGTGGGCAGCGGGATTATTTGCCGTCAGGTCAAGGGGCGATCGCCTTGGCCCATTCTGGTTCTGATCATCCTGGTACCCGTTGGTATCGGGTATGGTATGTTGGCGGTGAATAGCTGGGTTCCCGTAATCCCAGGAATGATGGCGATCGCCCTCGCTGCCGGGACGACCTGCCTGCTCGTTACTAAGAACTGAGAAAGTTCTGGTTGTAAGTTACGCCTAATGTGAATTGTCTCAAAACCTTGCGTCGCGCTGGCTTCCAGCCTGCGACGGGGCTATGCGAGCAAGCAGGATGCTTGCGCGACGGGGCTTCCAGTTCCTAACCCGCGTCAGACGCAAGTTTTGAGGGTTGAATTGAGCCTCTCTCAAAACTAAAAATTTTCTCGTTATAAACAATCGACTTCAAAAGCCCCTTCTTATGATTTACTCGATTCATACCTCAACGTTTCCGCTCCTGTCAGGAATGATCGCCAGCGTACTGATGGTTTCCCCAGGGGCGATCGCCAGTCCGACCTTGACCGCACCTGACCAGCCCAGCCACACCGCCGAATTCCTGGTAGCCAATGCTGCCAACAGTGGGTTTGATGGTCAGGGACGGCCCCAGAGCCGCAGTTCCGGCGGGGCCAGGGGGGGCTGTAGCGCCCAGCTCATTGCCCTGCTTCCTGGCACGGGCACCCTATCGGAGGATTTGGAAACCTGCAGTTTGCCCGCTACTGCCTCGACGGCCCTCACCTATTCCTCCAGGCCCATCCTGTGGTTTTACGTCCCTGAGCGAGAACCCCACGTTCAGGCGGAACTGGTGCTGGTGGATGAAAACCAGCGGGCGATCGCCATTGAAACCGTGGAGCTACCAGCGACGGCGGGCATTGTCGGGGTGACCCTCTCCCAGGAGATTGAGGTGGATCGGCCCTACGGCTGGATCTTTTCCCTGCTGGAGACCAACAGCCCCTCCCTTAACCGGGCGGTGGAAGGGACTCTGCGGCGGGTTGACCCCGATGACGTGCTGATTGAGCAGTTGGTCGCCGCCCCAACGGCCCGCGATCGCTTTACCCTGCTGGCCCAACAGGGAATCTGGCACGATGCCCTCACCGAGCTGGTGTTTGCTCGCAAGGTGACTCCCGATGACCCAGTGGTAGCCCAGGACTGGCAGCAGTTCCTCGAATCCGCCGGGCTGGGGGCGATCGCCGATGCCCCCCTGGTGGACTGACGATTTGGCTGGCAGGCGCTACTGCCAGTTGCCCACCAGCACATAGGGAGCCCAAAAGATGGGAGCCTGATAGCCGGGGGAGTGGAGCAAATCCACCTGGGCGCGGCGCAGAGCCTCAGCGCGGGTCATGCCCGCCTCCGGCCTGGTCAGCTCCTGGTAGAGTCGCCCCATGAGTTCGGCGGTGCCCTGGTCATCCACAAACCAGAGGGAGCCAATGGTGCTGCGTGCCCCCGCCTGGATGGCAATGCCCGCCAGTCCCAGGGTGGCGCGATCGTCGCCGTCTGCTGTCTTGCAGGCGCTCAGCACCAGCAGCTCGATGGCGGGGTTGTTCTGCTCCTCGCGGATTTGCAGCAGTTCGCCAAAGTCCCGCAGAGTGATGCGCCGATCCCAGGCCAGCAAAAAGGTTTCGTTGGGGTCGGAGCTGAACTGGCCGTGGGTGGCCAGGTGGACAACGGGGGAATCCACGCGACGAATCCAGGACTGGAGTGCCTCGCTGGTAAACGCCTGGTTGAGGAGCTTGCGGCTGGGCACCTGGGTGGCGATTTCGGTCAGCTCCCGCTCCACGTTGATCAGCGGCGCAAAGTCGGCGTGGGGGGGAAAGTCCTGGCGAATTTCCGACAGGCCAAAGGCGATCGCATCCAGCCGCAATTCCCCCAGGGGGGTGGAAGCTGGGATCTGGAGGCCAGGGCTGAGGGCGATGGCGTAGTCTTCCACCAGGAAGCGATCGCCGTCGTAAAGGGCGGCCATGGGCAGGTTGCGCAGGATGCCGTCAGACACAAACACCAGGGTTTGCACCCCCTGGGCCGTTAGATCCTCCTGGAAAGGACGGATCAGCCAGTCGTAAATTTGGCCGGAAAGCGCCAGAAAACTATCCGTCAAATAGCGCTGCTCCACCTGCCGCCGAAACGCCTCCAGTTCGGGCACAGCCTCACCACGGGGGATATGAACCGCGTGGAATTGGAGCGCCTCGGATTGGGGCAGGCGGGCGATGACCACGAGCTGCTCTGGGAGGAGGATGGGATAGAGCACCGCTGCCCTGGATTCTGCCTGGGGCTGGTCGAGGGTGACGGTGGCCGTGAGGTTACAGCTCAGGAAATTTTCCAGCTCCGTAAGCTGGAGGGCGTTGATTTCCTCGATCGCCAACTGCAAATTGGCCTGACTGGGGGGCGTGCCATCGGGTGACTGCACCAGCAGGGCCACCAGTTCGCGATACACCGGCTCAACGTCATCCAGAAAGGAAAACTGCACCTGGGACTCAACCGCCCGCAAATCCTGCCGCACCATGTCGAGGGTGGCGACTGCGGCCTGGTAGTGGGCGATCGCGTCCTCCTGTGCCCCCTGCGCCCGATAAATCCGCCCCAGCTGCCACTGCCACTGATAGGCGATGTGCCATGCCTGCACCGCCTGGGCCAGACCAAGGGCCTGTCGGGTGGCATCCTGGGCCTGCTGCCAGACAGTGGGCTGAGAACCGCTCAGGGCCAGGGTTTCATAGAACTGTCCGAGCGTACCCCAGGCATAGGATTGGGCCTGCGAATCGGGCAGCCCCGCCGCCTGCCGCTGCATCTGTTCCATCAGTTGCTCCAGGAGGGCGGCAGCGGCGGGGGGCGGCAAGGCGTCTCCCTGCCGCATCAGGGTGCGGGCCAGGTTGACCTGGCTGTAGAAAAGGGCACGACTGGGGGGCAGATCAGCCAGGGTTTCAGGGGCGATCGCCCCATCCTGCAACTGAGCCAGAAACTCCGCCTGCTCCAGCCGATCCCCGTGGAAGGCAAGCCAGCGGTTAATCCGAAGCAGCAGGTCGAACTGGTGCAGAGCTGCCTGCGCCTGGAGGAGGCGATCGCCCAACCCCTCAGATACGGCGGCATAGTGGGCCAGGGCCTGACGGGCCAGATCCAGGGCAGTTTGGCGATCGCCCTGCCGCTGGGACCGATCCGCCAGAAACGCCGCCTGCTGATACTGGTCTTCCAGCACCTGAGCCAGGTGGAGCTGAGACAGGGCGATCGCCCCAACATCCCCCTGAGTCTGGGCCAGATCCAGGCCGGTTTGCAGCAACCTCTGTGCCTGGGGCAAGTATCCCTGGCGGTGAAAGACGCTGCCCAGGCTGCGCAGGGCCAAAAGCTGGAGGCGGACATCCGGCTGGGCCTGGATACTCTGCACGATTTGCTCCCCATCCGGCGGCGCATTCCCCTCGCAGCTCTGGCGATCCAGGTCCACCGCCTCCAGCAGCACCCGACAGGCCCGCTGGAAGTAGCCATTGACCTCCAGCGCCCGCGCCTGGTTAATCAGGCTCCCCGTGACGCCCGCCGCGTCATTCAAGTCCCGATACCGCTGGGTGACCTGCTGCCAGGTGAGGATGGCCCGATCCGCCTGTCCCTGGTGCAGTTCGAGCTGACCTCGCGCATTCAGGGCCTGGGCCAGCAGACGCGATCGCTCCCCCGTCTGCCCCTTGACCGCTTCCCCCTCCAGGCCTTGCAGAGCTGCATCAATGGCCGCTTCTGCCGCCGCCCAGTCCCCGACCTTCTGATAGGCCATCCCCAAGTAAGTCCAGGCGGCAACCCGGTCTAGCCCGTTTTCCTGGACAGAATTTGCCTGGAGGACTGTTTGCCAGAGGGCGATCGCCCCCTCCCAATCCCCTTGTCGATAGGAGGCTCGCCCCTGCTCCAGCAAATCTCTAGTGGCATCTGGAGCCGGGATGCTGCTGGTAGGGGCAATATCCTGGGAAAAGCCTGGCAGCGCTGGCATCAGGGTGCTGCTGAGGGTGAGGACGAGTCCCAGCAGGAACGCCAGCAGGAGCCGACACCGTCGCAGGACAAGGGGAGAGACCGGATCGAAAAGACGCTTCATGGCTGGGGGGCATTGGGGGAGAGTTGGGTAGCGGAACAGGCAGTGGGCGATCGCAGCGAACTATAGGGCGTTGCCGCCGGAGCGGTGGCCGTCAGCAGAATTTTGCCCTCAGGACTGATCACCCAGCCCTGGGCTTCGACGATGGCAGAGGTATCCTGTACGGGGGGCGGAACTGAGGTGATGTGAGTGTAGGAGCCGGGAGCATCCATGTCTTCCCAGAGGTCGGGGGGGGCGATCGCCTCCCCTGGCCCCAGGGGCAGCCCCCCCCGACCGGTTTCCACATAGCTAGAGGTGTCTCGTCCCGGCTGGCAGCGCTGGCTAACCGTAGCGGTGATGATGCCAAAGGGCAGTTCACGGGTATCCCGGCTGGGGTCAACATCGGGGGTTTCCAGCTCCACTACGCCGTCAATCCCCAGGGTCGAGCTGGCCGTAATGTCATTACTGGTGGGATTTTCTTCACGACGGGGCACGATGTTGTACACTCCATCGGCGGTAATCTCGACGCGACCACCGCTGCCCAAAAAGGCGTTGGCGGTGATGTTGCTGTTTTCTTGGGGTGCGGCAGCAATGAACTCCGCATTGATTGAGATGTCGCCCCCGTCGCCCCCAGATTGCAGGGTTCCCGCCGTGGTTGAAATCTGACTATTTCGAAGCAGCAGCAGCAGATCAAGGGGCTGGTCTTGCAAACCCGTCAGAAAAATACTGCCCCCTGCCCCCGATCCTGCTGCTGCCGAGATTTGCCCCTGATTGTCCAGCCGGACAATAGACGCATTGATCGTCAGATCGCCCGCATTTCCCGTGCCCAGATTATCTTCATTGATGAAACAACTCAGGCATAAACCTGGCTGAAAGACGCTAAAAAGCCGGGTCAGGGCTTCAACGGAAGTGCCCACCTGGTCAAAGTTGCTGCTGGCAACGGTGACCCGTCCACCATCTCGGACATCCAGGCGTGGCGTATTGATTTGCAGGTTACCGCTTGTGCCGCGACCAAAGCTCTGGGCATACAGGCCACTGATAAAGCGATCTGATGGTGTCTCCCTTGGTTGAAAAAAGTCCTGAATTTGAACCGATTCTGAGGCGTTGATGGTCAGGTCCCCCCCTTGGCTGTTCCCCAGGGTGGATACGGAAATATATGCACCGCCGTTAACCAACAGGCGTCGCGTATTAATCTCAACACTGCCCGCTTCCTGGGCACTGGCGGGGCGATCGACACTGCTCAGCATATCCGCAAAAAGCCCGCTGGCAATTCCCGTAACGCCAAACGAGAATTTAACTGGCTCCGACCTGCCGCTCAGAACCACTGACTCGGAAGCATTAATGACCGTCTGTCCACCCCGGCGTCCGTTGACGTTTGAATTTGAAATAGCTGCCCCATTCCGCACGGCCAAGCGTCTGGTATTGATAGTTACGTCTCCGCCTGTATCTCCCCCAACGTTGCTTGCACCGATCGCGCTGTTGAGAAGTTGCTCACCGCCCACCCCGATGCCAACGACCTGCACCGTTTCCGCTGCGTTAATGGTGATATCTCCGCTATTTCTCCCAGTCCGAAAGGTCGAACTGGAAATGGCCGCCCCGTCTTCTACCCGCAACCTCTGGGTTTGGATGAAAATATCACCGGCATCAGGGCCATCACCCACGCTGCTGGTAAAAATGCCCGCCGGTTGGGTAAAGTTATTGGGGAGAACTGTCAGACCGCTTAGCAGCACTGAGTTGGTGGTGTGGATAGCGATGTCGCCGCCTTCCACTGTACCCCTGATTGGACGAGTGGATAGCCTTGCCCCATCGCGAATTACCAGATCACGGGCCTGAACGCTGACGCTGCCACCGCCATCAATGCCAGCCTCAACCACCGCTACTTCCTGGGCGGAGTTATCTGTGAGATGGACAGTACCCAAACTTTCGACGTCACCATAGCTGAATGTCCAGCGATCGCCCTCCTGTCCCCACGCCACCTCTCCACCGATGACGCTGCCCAGGTGGACATGGCCACCAAAGCTGGTCAGGTTTCCCCCTATCAACTGAACATCGCCCCCCAACAGGGTCAGGGTTTGCCCGGAAGGCACGCGCAGCCCCGGAAACCCCTCCAGGGTGTTGCGTAAACCGTCGGGGCTGGGCGATCGCGAGCGGTTAATGATTGTACTATTTGAATTGGGGCTGAACCACAGTGCCGAGGGCCGGACTCGCAACAGACGGCTGTCGGCGGGATTTGTGGCACTAAAGAAACCGCGATCGCCCAGTTGAATCTGGTCAGCGGTTGTGGCCAGGAAGGAAGCGTTCACGTCCAGGCGGGCGTTTGGCCCAAAGAGAATGCCGTTTGGA
>JAYKGU010000258.1:0-28477 GCA_035285585.1 Synechococcales cyanobacterium | reverse complement strand
ATAATGAACTAATCGGCGGCGGCGGAGATGACTTTTTAGTAAGCAGCGGTGACGACGTAATAGATGGTGGTGCGGGCAACGACGACTTGCGGGGAATCCATAGTTCAAACATTGTAACAGGCGGAAGTGGTGCGGACGAGTTTTGGATGACATTAACGTCAGAGGTTTCAGATAAAATCCCCTTGATTACGGATTTTTCACACGCGGAGGGCGATAAGATATGGATTCTGGATTATAGAATCAATGATGTTACAACTACTGATGGATTTACTTTTAATTCAGAAACTGGGGAGTTATTTTTAGACTCTGATAGGTTAATCGCGTTCCATTCTGAAGTAGGTTTTTCTGACACCTTTTTTGTTCCTAATCGAGATATTGTTATTTGGTGAAAAGTGGTTCTACTTGGAAAAAGGCTAATATTCTTTGTTGTTTGCTGCTGCTCTTTTATCGAGGCTAGCATTCCCAATGCTGAAGCTCAAATCATTCCCGACACCACCCTTCCCTCACCCTCACGAGTAGTGCAGACAGGCGATCGCTCCTTTGCCATCACCAACGGCACCCGCACTGGCAATAACCTTTTCCACAGCTTCACCGAATTCTCCATCCCTAACCGCAATCTTGTTTCATTCCAGGGCATTGACCCCGATATTGAGCGCATCATTTCCCGCGTCACGGGCAACTCCCGCTCTACTATTGATGGGGCGATCGAAGCCCTGCAAATCGACGGCACCCGCAGCCCTGCCGACTTTTTTCTGATTAACCCCAACGGCATTGTCTTTGGCTCTGACGCCTCCCTCAACATTGGTGGTTCCTTCATCGCCACCACTGCTGAACGACTGGTGTTTGAGGATGGCACCACCTTTGGCGTTGGCGATGCTTCAGATAATCCACTGCTCACCGTCAGCGTACCCATTGGCCTCCAGTTTGGCCAGCGTCCGCGAACCATTCGTGTGACTCAGGATGGCGTTACTCCTGGCAATCCCGGATTTCTGGTACCTACGGGTTTGCAAGTTGCGCCAGAACAAACCCTGGCATTGGTGGGCGGACCCTTGGACATCTCCGGTGGTGTGCTCAATGCCCAGGAAGGACGGCTGGAATTGGGTAGCGTCGCAGGCTTTGAGCAGGTTGCTCTGATTCAAGGTAGACAAGGCTTGCGGCTGGGCTTTAGTGGCGTTGAGGCTTTCCGTGATATCAGCATTGGCGAACAATCTTTGCTGAACGTCACCGGAGAGCGGGCTGGAAGTATTCACGTTTGGGGGCGATCGCTCTCCATATCCGGCTCCTCTGCCATTCTGGCGAATACCGTGGAAAGGGGCGATCGCCCTGGCATTACCCTCCAGGCATCCAGCCTCCAGCTAAGCGAGGGTGCAACTCTTTCAACCACCAACTTTGGCCGGGGTCGGGGTGGTGGCATTCAAATTCGTGCTGATGATTTGACCATTCAAAGCGGCGCACAGGTCTTTGCCAATGTCGCCTCGGGTGCAGCAGGGCAGGGCGGTAGCATCAGGGTGACAACGGACACGCTGCAAATCTCCGGCGGTCAGCTTTTGGATTTAGGGCCACCAAACCCCGATTTAGAAGCTGGTGAAGAAAGTAACTTTCGCTCCAGCGGCATCCGGGCCGTCGTCTTAGAAGACGCCACCGGGCAGGCAGGCAATATTCAAATTCGCACAGATATTCTGGAAATCCTGGATGGAGGACAGATTGCCGCCGATACCCGAGGGTTGGGCGATGCGGGCAATATCATTATCCAGGCCAACGACGCAAGCCTGGTGGGCGTTGCCTTTGACGACAACAACCAGCCCCTCTTCAGCAACGCCCTAACCATTCCCAGCACCATCTCGGCGGCGGCATTTGAGCGTTCTGAAGGTCAAGGCGGCGATGTGTTTCTTGCCGCGCGAACCCTGCAAGTACTGGGGGGAGCAACCCTGCAAACCTCCACCGTCGGCGAGGGCAATGCAGGTAACCTGAACCTGCGAGTGGCAGAAAACACAGAACTAAGCGGCACCACCGGAAACTTTCGGGGCGGGTTATTTTCCTTCTCTGGCGGTATTCCGGGCGATCGCTTCAGTCTCGGCGAAAGCGATGCTGTGCGGCAGACAGCTACAGGTCAGGGAGGAGAGATTACTTTGCAGACGGGGACTTTGGTGGTGCGCGATCGCGCCGTTATCGCCGTAGGCAGCTTGAACCCATCCGAGCAAGCGGCAGGCTCAGGAAACATCACCATTCAAGCGGAGCAAGTGCGACTGGAGGAGCAGGGCAACCTGCTGTCTGCCACCGCATCCGGGGATGGGGGCGACATCAGCGTGTTGGCGAACAACTTTCTTTTACTGCGCCAGAATAGCTTAATCGAATCCACTGCCGGAATCGAGGCGGCTGGCGGCGATGGGGGCAACGTCATCCTCAGCACCGACTTCGTGCTGGCGGCCTTGCAGGAAAACAGTGATATCCAGGCCAACGCCTTCACCGGTCGAGGAGGGCAGGTGACGATTACCACCCAGGGCATCTTTGGCATCGCACCCCGCTTGTCCGCCACGGCCCAAAGCGACATCACCGCCAGCTCCGCATTTGGGATAGATGGCATCATTACGGTTGAAGATTTGGGCATTGACCCGGTTCAAAGGGTTGCCGAATTGCCTAACGAATTAGCAGCACCCCCTCTGAATCAGGAATGCCAGGTAGCAGGCAGTCAAACCACCGGCAGGTTCGTGACCACCTATCGCGGCGGACTGCCCCCCAGTCCAACCGATCCCTTAAACAGTGCTAGCCTTTGGGAGGACATCCGTCCGCCGACCTCAGAAGGGCTACCCGCAGCGGTCACGGAAGCGCAGGGATGGCAGGTTGATAGAAATGGCATCATTGTTTTAACCGCAGGTTTGTCATCTACTCGACCCATTCATTCATGCTTGCAGTGATTCTCCTGATGTATTAACAATCAACTAGTACCTATGTGGCACCAGCGGCTGATTCACCTATCTCGCATTTTTCAAAGGTTTGGGATACCATCACGGCACCGATCCCTCTCCTTCCTGAAGTGGGCTGTGATCGGCGGGCTGATGGCGCTGGGCATTGCCGCGATCGCCCCCGCTTTCCCCATTGCCACCGCCCAAGACATCCCCCCTGCTCCCAATCAAGCGCCTGCACCCACCACACCGTCTTTAGCCGCTGACGCCTTTCTCCAGGCCGGAATTGACCACTACGACGCCGAACGCTTTGCCGAAGCGATCGCCACCTGGCAAGCTGCACTGGATGCCTACACCATGCAGGGCGATCGCCTTTATCAGGCCCTGGTGCTCAGTAATCTTTCTTTGGCCCATCAGCACCTGGGGCAGTGGCATCAAGCCGAACAGACCATAGGCGATAGTCTTGCACTACTTGTCGAAAATACACCTTCCCAGCCATTGCCAGCCTACTTTGAAATCTATGGTAAGGCTTTGAATGCTAAGGGGAGACTAGATTGGAGCCGCGATCGCCCCGAAGATGCTTTGAATTTCTGGCAGCAGGCAGAGGCAGCTTATCACCAGGCAGGGTACACCATCGGCATTCTGGGTAGTCGCATCAACCAGGCTCAGGTTCTCCAGTCGTTGGGCTTCAACCAGCGTGCTCGGGAAGTTTTAAGCCGATTAGGCGCAGATTTGGAGCAGTATGCCGATACTTCCATCAAAGCGTTAGGCTTACGGAATCTGGGGAATGCCCTGCGGCGCATTGGTGAATTGGAGGAATCCCAGAAAGTTCTAAAGCACAGTTTGGCGATCGCTAACCAGTCTGCCGCCAGTCAAAGCGCCACATTGCTGGATTTAGGAAATACAGAGCGGGCTTTGGGCAATCAGGCCGCAGCCATTGGTGAAGCCTCAGAATCCCACTTTGATGAGGCGATTGAAGCCTATGCTGAGTCCGCCGAAAAAGCTCCCTTCTTGCTGAATCAAATCAAAGCCCACGCGAATCGTCTCAGTCTGCTGGTTGAGATGGATCGCCTCAATGAAGCTCGGTTGCTGTGGAACGCCGTCCAGTTCCAGCTTCCGCAGCTTCCCCTCAGCCGCACCGCTATCTATGGACAGCTCAACCTTATCCAAAGCCTGAGTCAGTTCAACAAAAAACAGTCCCTTGATGCTGGAGTTAATTTAATTAGCTGGGAGGCGATCGCCAACCTCACCGCCCAAACCGTACAGCAAGCAGAACAGCTTACGGATCAGCGGGCAAAAGCCTATGCGCTGGGACAACTGGGTAATGTTTACGAGCAAACGCAACAGTGGCAGGCCGCGACGGATTTGACCCTACAGGCAGTACAACTGGCTGAAGAGCTGGATGCGGATGATATCCAATATCGCTGGGAGTGGCAGCTAGGACGGATTTTGCAAAAGAGCGGCAAGGAAGCCGAAGCGGTTCATGCCTATGAAGAGGCAACCCGTTCCCTAAAGCGCGTCCGCAGCAATTTACTTCGGATTGATTCAGAAGTGCAGTTCTCCTTTCGCGACAACGTCGAACCGCTCTATCGCGAATTTGCCGATCTTCTATTGCAGGGAGAAAACCCCAGCCCGAGAAACTTGCGGCAGGCAACAGAGCAAATCGATGCCCTTCAGCTTGCAGAATTAGAGAACTTCTTGCGGTGCAATATTCTGGATACCGTTGACATCGCAGAGCGCATCAGCGACCTGGGTGAGGCTGCTGTCTTTTATCCAATTGTCCTTCCCGATCGCCTGGAAGTCCTGCTTATCCTGCCCAATCAAACCATTCAGCGCCACACCATCGCCATTCCTCAATACGAATTTGATCGGGTGGTTGGAGATTGGGCGATTTTGCTGAAAATTCTCAGTCGGGCCAATCGCGCTAAAACAGTTGCAACCCAGCTTTATGAATGGATGATTCAACCGTTTGAGACATTTTTAGAAGCGGACCAAAGTCTGGAAACCAGCTCAATCAAAACACTGGTTTTCGTCCTCGATGGTGCGCTCCGCAATATTCCGATGGGTGCTTTGCGGGATGGACTGCGCGATCGCTACTTAATTGAACGATATGCGATCGCCGTTGCCCCTGGTCTGCAGCTTGTTGATCCTACCCCCCTTTCTCGCCCCATCCGTATTCTCACGGCTGGCTCCACAGAACCGCTGCCGCACCCTTTTCGAAATAGCGCGTTTCCGGCGCTGGAAAGCGTGCAGGATGAGATGAAGCGAATTAGAGAGTTAATTCCTCGAACGGACGAATTGTTGAATCAGGCTTTCACGATGGCAAACCTTGAATCACAACTCAGCAGAACCAACTATTCGATTCTTCACTTCGCTACCCACGGCGTTTTTAGCTCTAACCCTGCTCGAACTTATATTGCCCTTACCGATACAGCCCTCTTTTCAGAAGACTTGGACGCTCTTGTCAGGGCTAATGATTTGGGTGGTAGTAATATTCAGATGATTGTCTTCAGTGCTTGCCAGACCGCTGCCGGGGATGACCGCGCGACGCTAGGATTGGCGGGTTTGACCGTGCGTGCAGGGGCACGAAGTGCCCTGGCGACCTTATGGGATGTTAATGATGAAGCCACCGCCGTCTTAATGGGGCGATTTTATGAGGAACTCGTCAGTCATCCAAGCATCAGCCGCTCAGAAGCGCTCAGGCGAGCACAGGTTTCCTTTCTAAGGACGGAGGAGAACTTAGATTTCGAAAACTTTTTAGACTGGCCTTCACCGTTTTACTGGTCACCCTTTGTAATTGTTGGAAATTGGCTGTAGAGGCAGTATGAGATCCTGATAAAATATTTCTGCGGAGAAAGAACGATTTGAAAGCCAACCTAGTGGAGATCAGCAGCGATGAAACGAGAACCTGGCAACAGCCTCAAGAAAGCTCGAAAGATCAGGCTGGGCGATCGCCCTTTCAAGTTTCGCAACCGCATTGCCAATGATGACCAGGACGATTTCTTTCGCGTTCAGATTCGCAGTTCTTCTGAACTAAGTGTCAACCTTTCAAGATTCAAAACCGATTTAGATTTAGAACTGTATACCTTTAAGCGCAATCCTAGAAAAGTCCTCAGACAAATTGGTAGCCAGGACTTCAGTAACCTGAGGAAGAAAGATCTTAGAAGAAACCTCAAAACCGTTTCCAGATCCAGGGAACGGGGCACCCAAGGAGAACAGTTTATCACCACCGTAGAACCTGGTGTGTATTACCTGCGGGTTTTTCAAAAGAAAGGAGGAAGACCTACTGCCTACAGACTACAATTAGACTCAAGACCAGTTGCAATTTCACCCGGTTCAGCAAATACCTCTCCAGCAATCACTTCCCAGACAGGAAACGTCAACGCTGGTGATACCCTCTCTCTAAACAACAGCTTGCTCCAGGCCACGGATGCCGAAGATAACGACCAGTCGCTGGTGTATACCTTGACTGCGCTTCCCCAACAGGGGCGATTAGAGCTGAACGGTGTTGAATTGGCGGCGGGAAGCCAGTTTACCCAGACTGATATTGATGCGGGTCGCTTGCAGTATTTCAGTCGCGATCGCGGTCAAATCGTTCAAGTCACGAACAATGATGTCAATGATGTTGCCTCTGGCATTTCTGGTGTTCATATTGTTCTAAATCGAGTCAACGCCGCCGGGAATGTGACGGAAAGCGACAACCTGAATGATCTCTCCAGGGAAGTTTATCTTTATGATGTCAGCCAGGGGAACCTGGTGCAGATTACTAATAATAACTTGCCCGACTTTCCTACTGGTATCTCTGGATCAAATGTAGTCGGAAATACCGTGGGCACCTTCTTTGGACAGCCCGCTCCCTCCCCGTTTTTCTACAACGGCAGTACAGGACAATTGATTCCACTAGAAACTGGTTCGCCCATTGGTAATTTAATTAATAATCTGGGCTTTCCGCCAGTCATCAAGGGATCGAGTATTGTCTGGTCGGCAGTTGCGGACATCAACGTAGATTTTGAAGTCTTTTTCTATGATATTGCCTCTGGTGAAACAACCCAAATCACCAATGATGGCGTCAATCAAATTGCTGTCGATGTGGCTGGTAATAATATCCTCTGGAATACAATCTCGCTTCAAGGGGAAAGTGACCAGGTTTTCTGGTACAACGGAGCAACACAAACGGTGACGCAGCTCTCGGCGGGCAACGGCCCCAATGCTGCAATTGGTATTTCCGAATCAAAAATTGCCTGGACGGGGTCTGATGGTAATGATTTAGAAATTTTCCTGTACGACATCGCCACTGGTGTTACGACCCAGATTACTGACAACGACGTAGATGATGTCGGGGTGCAAGTCTCAGGATTATCAGGTGCCAACCTCGTCTGGAATCAGGTTGGAGAAAATGGTGACGACACGGAAGTATTCTTTTATGACGGGGCGTCAGGGGTGACGCGACAGCTCACCAACAATGACGTGGGGGATGTGGCTCTAGGGATTTCAGGTGCTAATATCATTTGGAGTAGCTTTGATGAAAACAACAGAGTTGACGAAGTCTTTTTCTACAACGGCACCACAGGCATCACAACCCAGGTAACAAACAGCGAAAACAGCAGCTTTGCGGTTGGAGTCTCTGGAGATAGATTGGTCTGGAATAGCTTTGATGGTAACGACATGGAAGTCTTTTACGCCGATTTTGGTAGCAGTACAGGGAGCGATCGCTTCGAATTCACGGTTACCGACTCTGGGGGAGCCAGTACCAACGGCACCTTCACGATTAACATCGCCTGATTCACCATCCTGGCGGTGCGCCCCTAAGGAAGCAAAATTAAATAATCTATGCGATTGCCTTCTCTGTACGGGCTTGGCATGCCAAGCCCGTACTATCCAAGAAATTGGCTTTTATTTAATTCTTACTCCTAAGAAAATATCATTAACATTGCTCCAACACTAATCATGAATCCATGAAACAGCTTCTGACCGCAGGTCTAATTTCCCTGGGAATTGCTGGGATGAGTTCAACTTTCAGCAGGCATTCAATTGCCTGGGCACAGGTCGCCCCCGATGCTTCCCTGGGCGTTGAAACCTCTGTTGTGGAAAATATTCGTCCCAATCAATTTCAAATTCGGGGAGGAGCACAGCGGGGGAGTAATCTGTTTCACAGCTTTCGCGAGTTCGGCGTGCCGACTAATGGCAGCGTTTACTTTATCGATACTCCAGCCGTCGAACGTATCATTGCCCGTGTAACGGGCGATCGCGCCTCCGAAATTTTCGGAACTTTGGGCGTAACTGGCGCAGCAGACTTGTTTCTTTTGAACCCACGGGGAATTGTCTTTGGCCCCAATGCCCGCCTGGACGTCAACGGTTCTTTTCTGGCAACCACCGCTGATGCCTTTGAATTTGAGGGCCAGGGGCAATTTAGTGCCACTAATCCTGCTGCGCCACCTCTGCTGACCATTCATCCATCGGCGCTCATTTTCCTGCAAACTGCGATCGCTCCCATTCAAAACCAATCCGTACAACCCGTGGGCTTTGATCGTTCAGGTCTTCGGCGCGTGTTTGGCCTGCAAGTACCAGATGGGGAAAGTCTGGCGGTGGTGGGGGGGGATGTGATTTTAGACGGGGGGCAGGTGAATGCCCTGGATGGTCATCTCCTATTGGGAGGCTTGCGCGGTCCTGGGGCGATCGCCCTGACACCCACCGCAAGCTCACCTCGCCTGGTTATGCCAGCAGGAAGCCCCCGTGCCGATGTGGTGCTGCGCAACAATGCTTTGATGTTTGTCGCTGCGACGGGAACTGGCGTGATCCAAATTGCCGCAGATAGTATTGTTTTGGAAGATAGTACTTTACTGGCAGGACTGGCCCCCTTTCAGCAGCGATCGCCCGCAACTATAGGTACCGTTACCCTAGATGCCACAGGCGACATCCTCCTACGCAACAGCAGTATTCAAAATGAAGGCACGATTGGCTCCTTTGGTAGTGGAGGGGATATTCTAATTCAGGGGCAGAATGTTCAGTTGCTGGATGGTTCAATCATTCGGGCTGCAAACTTTCAGGCGGGGCAGGCGGGGCAAATCACCATTCTCGCTGCCGCCGATATTGTTCTAGCCGGACAGCAAGACGCTGCACCGACGCTTGTTTTCAACATATCTAATCCCGATGGGGCCTCACTTCCCACACCGGAACAGGGGCGTGTGGGCATGGTGCTGGCAGGGCGATCGCTCACGTTGGCGGACGGAGCCGTGATTCGCAGCAGCGCAGGTGCGGCAGGGCAGGCTCCCGATATTCAAATCACCACTGCCGAGTTTGTGACCTTGGCAGATGAAGCCTCCATTCAAACCAATCCCCTATTTCTTCAAGGTTTGGCTGGAAATATTAACATCGACACCGGGCAGCTTCAGCTTCAGGGGGGCGCGTCTATCCTGGCCTCCACCGCCAGTAACGGCGAAGGTGGCAACATTAATATAACGGCAGATAAAGTAACGCTGAGCGGTATTTCCTCCAGTGGCTTGAGCTTTACTCAGATCAGTAGTTCCGCGGGCGGTCTGGGTCTGGGTAGCAGCGGCAATGCGGGCAATATCATCATCACTGCTGACCAGCTACGGGTATGGAACGGAGCCAGTATTTCTGTCTCCACAGTTGATGATGGACAGGCAGGAAACATTCGCATCAATGCCGACCTATTGGAAGTGGCGGGGGAATCCCAATCGAGTCGAACACTCACCTTCAGGAGCACCATTGCCAGCAGTGCCATCGGCTTTGGCTTACCCACAGGTGATGCAGGTAGCATTATTCTGGATGTCAATACGCTGCGGCTACGGGAGGGTGGTCTGATTTCGGTGTCTACCTCCAGCACAGGGCAGGCTGGCACATTGGATATTACGGCTGATACGATTGATATCACAGGCACTAGCTCGCTGGTCAGTGAAACCCTGGCGGAGGGGAACGGGGGCAATATTTTTCTGACGACCCAACACCTCAACCTCCAGGATGGAGGCACCATTTCTTCGTCTTCAACCAGTACCGGAAATGGGGGCAACATTGTCATTGCATCCGTGACCAGTGACATCGATGATGGGCGCATTTTAGCTATTACAACCAGCCCCAGGGCAGAGGCCGGGAATGCGGGAACCATCCAGGTACAGGCCAGGGATGCGATCCTGCTGCAAGGGAATAGCTTTATTACAGTTGAAACCACGGGAGCAGGAGATGCCAGAGATCTTACCTTGACGACTGAAGACCTACAAATTCTGGATGGCGCAATTGTTTCCGCCCAGTCGGGCCTGGATGCGACCGGGAATGCGGGCGGAATTAATGTTAATGTCGCTTCCTTGAATTTGAGTAACCAGGCTAGCGTCACCGCCCGCAGTTTCGGAACAAGTGCCGCCGGCAGTTTAGTCGTCGAAGCGGATCAGATTCGGCTTTCGAATCAAGCAAATATGACTGCCGAAACCGAAGAAGGTTCAGGTGGAAACATTGTGTTCCGAGGTGTGCGGATCCTGGATTTACAATCGAATAGCGCGATTTCGGCTTCCACAGAAAATGGTGAAGCAGGCAGAATTGTGGTTAATCAAAATCAAAGGCCCATCAACCTCCTTCGACTCGATAGTAGCCGTATTGAAACAGCCGCAAGCGGTGTCGGAAATGCAGGGGGAATTGCCATCAATGGGCGATCGCTCGTAATGAACGATGGTGCAAGTATTTCGGCATCAACTCAGTCCGGTCGGGGTGGAGATATTCGCTTAGAAGGATTCACCACCGCTCGCCTTGACGAAAGTGCGATCGCCGCCTCTACAGAATCTGGAGAAGCGGGTCAATTGCGCCTGCTGGCATCCGACTCGGTGCGCTTAACGAACGGGTCGTCTTTATCCGTTGCCGCCGGTGGCGATCGCCGCTTAGAAACACCAGAAACTCAGCAAATTGTGATGAATGAAGGCTCCGTTGCTGTCCCCACTCCAATAGCGGGTAGCCTCATTCTGCAAACCAATGAACTACTGGTCGAAGATGGGTCAAATATCACAGTGAGTAGTCCATTAGGGCAAGCCGGAAATATCGAGATCAGCGCTAATCGCATTTTTTTAGACGCCGGAGAGATTGCCGCTGAAACTGGTGCCAATGCACCCAGTGGTGAAGAATCGGCCAATGTGCGGTTAAGTGGGCTGGAGCTGCTGTTCCTCGAAGGGGAAAGCTTGATTTCTGCTAAAGCAAACGCCGCCGCCAATGGGGGCAACATTGCCATCAACGCCGAGGATGGATTCATCATTACCAACCTGACCGAAAACAGCGATATCATTGCGACGGCGGAGGCGGGCAATGGTGGCAATATCAGCATTTCTGCCCTGCGAATTTTAGGGATGCAGGAAAGCACCGAAACGCGAACCGTGAGAAACAATACCACCAACGACATTAGCGCCAGTTCCCAATTTGGCACGGACGGCATCATTGCCATTGATGAGCCGGGACTTGACCCGGTGCAGCGGGTGGCAGAGCTACCCACCGCGACGGCAAATCCGGAAGTTGATCAGGGCTGTAGTCGGGGCGGCGGGCGGCGGGCCAGCCAGTTTGTGGATATCCGCCGGGGTGGAGTTCCCCCAAATCCCTACGAACCCCTCACCAGCGGCGGACTTTGGGAAGATGTGCAGTTGTCCAGCCATCCCCTGGAACATGAAGCAGGGGATACCGCTCCAGGGGCGGCAGTCGTGGAAGCTGTAGGATGGCTGGTTAACGAACAAGGCCAGGTGGTGCTGCTGGCTAACGCCCAGGCGGTTGGCTCTCAATGGGACTGTTCTCTGTAGTTGTTTCAGAAAAAACTCCCTCCAGGAAAATCACCTCGCCAACGATGGCAGGTGTCGAGAGGACTTCTGGCAGCAGCCCAATTCCCCCATCCGCTAAAAGGGCGGCCAGATTTGCTTCCAGGGTTGCTGAGTCGGGATTTTCCCGTATTTGGGATAGGAGATGGGCGATCGCATCGTACCAAATCCGTTCACTTGCATAGACCTGATCTGGCCGAGGGGTGGCGCTTAGCTGGGCCTCTAAAGCAGGGGTGAGGGGTTGGCGCTGAATCCAGCCGTTGACTTCCACAGGCACCGTGTCGGGCGAGTTGCAGTATAGCTCAAAGTACCAGCGGTACTCCTGATCCAGTTCCAGGACGGGAACCGACTCAGGCAGCGTGACGCTGACAAACCCCGGCGTATTGGGCAGGCGAAACGCCAGTGGCTCCACAATGTCAGTCCCTTCAAGATCTTGCAGGACAAACTTACCCACGCTGATCTGGTCAGGGGTGTAGGGCATGTAGAACCAGAGGGTGGGCCGTTCCGCCAGGGTGGTGCCCCAGTTGGATGTTGGCATCAGCGCAGTCAGGGGGTGCGTTACCGCAGGGCAACCGCCCCGCGAATCAGTTGCCGTACCTGCTCCCGTATGCGGACCGCCCCAGTCTCCCCTTGGTCGCGACTCCTTCAAACGGGCTTGACTGGAGACCGACCTGGCTGTTACTGGCAGCGAGAATGGAGGGATTGGCAGGGCGATCGCCAATCCAAGTAAAACACCCGTTGTTTTTACGAGTTGAGAGCGCTGCATCCTGGATGATTGAGCTTTCATAGGGGATGGTTAGTTGAATGATGGATCAAAAAAGTCAGGGAGAATCAGAGGTTGCTAAGGGTTCGGCGGGACGGTGACCGCTCCAGACAACTACCCCTCCACTAGCAAGTAGCAGACCTAGTAGGGCTGGAACCAGAGGAATCCACCAGCCGTAAAGGAATAGGCTAAAGCAAAGGGTGAAGAGGAGGGCTATCCCTCCAAATACGGCAGCAAACTGTCGTCGGGGAGATAGGACGAAAAAGATCAGGGCGCTACCAACTACGGCCCAGCCAGCGATCCAGAGCCATTCCAGCCACTCGGGCCACCATCGGATTTGCGGACGCTGGTCGAGGACGGCACTCAAAATGTGGCTGGTCATTTGCGCCTGAACGAGGACTCCCGCCGTGCTGGCTGTGCTTTGATCGGATGTGTAGGGCGTGAGATGCAAATCCTGCTCGCCATCAACTACCCCAATTAAAATCAGGCGATCGCCCACCAGTTCCGGAAGATTTTCATCCAAAGTTCCGTCTAAAATTTCCCGGAGGGATACCTGCTGCGGATTCACCAGCCGATAGTTTGCCAGGATTTGAAACCCTCCCACATCTCCTGCCGTCAGTACGTACCCGCCCGCACGGGGGGTTAGCTGGCGGAAAACGGTAGAACCAAGCTGAAGTTTGCCTGCCTTGGGGGGAATCAACTCAATCCCTTCGTCTTGCAAATAGTGCAAAGCAAGCTGAAAGTTTAAAGAAAGGTGAGTCGGACAAATTGCATCGGATTCCATACCCAAAGTCTGTCGCCGAAGAACCCGATCGGGATCGAGGGGTACATTTGTGAAGCCAATTTGATCAATAGGTAACTGAGACTCAGGAGGGCGAACGCCCTCCAGGGATCGGACACCAGACAGGTCATTGTAAAAATTTTTCATGCGGCAGATGGCAATGAACCGATCAAAGGTCTGTAGGTAGGCATCCAGTTCAGGCGAGAAGGCATCCCGCAAAACATCTAGGCCAATGGCTCTGGGACTGTGGGGGACAAGCTTTTGCAGCAGCTTCAGCAGGGCTGCATCCGCTAACGAATCTTGCAGTTCCATACCCTGATCCGCTTGATAGTCTCTATCATCCTGGTTAATCGCAATCACCAGGATGCGGGAATCCTTCAGGGATTGGTGGGGGCGCAGGCGCATCAAGCTATCAAAGGCTTGCAGTTCCCACCGCTGGAGCCAGCCGAGCGATCGCCCCCCCATTACCAGTCCTGCACTCAATAGCCCAATGGTAAGGGCAGTGCGGAGCGATCGCCATCCCGTCCTCCCCACTAGCATCAATGGTGAACTAACCGTTGGGGATATGGTGATTTGCTGCGGAGAGACCCCTTGCAAAGCCTCCCAGGTGGGGGGTGTCACCGTAGGATTTTGGTAAATCACCGGCAGCCAACTGGCGCAGGGGAAGTCTCCCTCCAGCCCTTGCAGTCGCTCCCGCGCTTTGCGGACCGAGAGGTAGAGGGAATCGCCACGGGAAAATACTTCCAGAAAGTAGTTGAGAAACTGCTGGGCCACCTGATCCGGCACGGGTTCGCGCATAATAATAAGCTGGGGCAGGTTGAGCGACTCCAGTTCATAGGCCAACCCCAGACCATCACAGGAATTGAAAATGGCAAGCTGAAGACCTTGCTGCACAGCTCGACGCAGGCCATACTTTAGCTCCTCCAAAGTCAGGCTGTCGTCAGGGTTGAGATAAATGCGTCCGCGATCGCCCTCGGTCTGGCTATGTCCCGCAAAAAACAGAATATCCCACGGCTGATGCCAGAGGTGGTCATAAACCTCCTGCCGCTGCGGCTCTATCAGGAACGTCACCGCTGCCTGAGGGAGGGTTTCTAGAAGCTGGCGATCGGGGGTGGTGTTAATCTTTCCAGGATTTCCCAGAATGGCCAGGATCTTTACCGCTCCCGTGGGGGTGCGCGGGGGAGCCTGTACCTGAGCTGCCTTGGCAGGGCTGAGGGCCACTTCTGACTGGTGGTAGCGGTCGATGAACTCCCACAGGTGCCAGGGGATGCGCCCCACCTGTCGCTGGGGCGATCGCACCAGGACGCGAATGGGATCTTGGACATCCAGCGCTTCCCGCAGGCGCAGTTCAATGGCGCGAAAGGATGGCGACTCAAACCAGTGGACGAGGCGATCGCCCAGCTTTTGGGCCGACTGGCGGCACTCCTCCAGCCGATTGACCGACCCGGTGTAAATGATTTCCTTGGGCGTAATGCGCGTCGTGGCTCCCAACTGGCGGTAGTGCTGCTGCCACTGCTGGAGCAAAGCCACCAGGTCGGGGGCTGGGGGGAGGTAGCCAATTTCCTCCACAGAGGGCCTTTGTCCCTCAGCACTGATTTCCAGGGACACCTGAAACCCTTGCTGTTCAAAGTCGCCGTCTAGCTTGAGGATCACCAGCTTTGGTTCCCGCGCCATTGATTTCTCCTAAACCACAAAGGCTTCTGTCACAGACATGGCTCCTAATACCACTCGAATGCTAAACCGTTCTCCCGGCTGACCGCCAAATCTTAACTGGATCATTTCGGTATTGCGCGACTGGGCCTGCATCACCACCGTATCCTGCTCGTCCAGCACCATCAGTTCCAGGTCGGGGGGGAGGTGGGTGCGATCGCCCTGGGGACACACCTTCACCCACACATCCAGCTCAAAGGTGGCGGTGGGCATCAAACCCACAATCAAGGCCAGCTGATCGCCACTGGTCTGGGACGGTAGATTAAGAAGCTTGCCGTGGGCAACGACATCGGCGGTATTGGGGGGCTGGAGCTGAATCTGGCTGCCGCTGCGAAAACTGAAAGCGGGTTGGGGCGATCGCAACGCCTCATCCAAAGCCTGCCACCCCGCTTCGACCACTCCCGCCAGCCACTGGCCCAGATGAACCGGCTCCGGTGGCGGAGCGGGACTCAACAGGTCAATTAACTCGTCGAGCGATCGCAGTTCGCTCAGCGGCAGTTCCTCTGCGGTAACGGAGGGCACATAGCCCAGCAAGGTCGCTTCCCGGAGGGCGGGATCAAACTGTACGGCGACATAACCGAGGCGATCGCCCCAAACCTCCGGCGGCACCGAGCAAATCTCGGCATCGGGCAGCACCGGACGGCACTCCAGCTTACCTCGCCCAGGCAAGGTCAAATCGGCAACATCGGCCAGGGATTGGACAACCGTGTCCCAACTGTCACCTGCTTCTAAATGGGTTTCAATCCCCAGGTTTTTTAAGTACTCGTTGACGGCACAAACTGCCAGGGTATTGAGATACACCTGCTTGGCTTTGGGCTGGGTGCTTTGCTGCTGCCGGAACTGGTCAGCCAGGTGATGCGCTTTTAGAGAAAGTGGCATGGTTAGACCTGAATCATCAATGGGTTTCATCATGTTTGTTTACGGCGCTTTTATAGGCATTACGACAGATATTCCTTTAATTTGGGGGCAAGTCGGGTGAGCGTGCGCTGGTAGAAGCTGCTCAAGGTCGGCACCCGAATGCCGAGTGCCGCTGAAATCTCCTGCCAGGAGAAACCGTCCAGTCGCCGCAGGGCAATGAGCTGAAAGCTGGCGTCAGGACGGTCAGCCACGTGGGTGGTTTGAAAGATCTGGTCGGGGTCATCTTCAATAAAAGTGCGCACCTCCTGGGACAGTAACGGCCTGGAATGGGGGTTGGCATCCTGCGGGTTTTCCCGGTCTAAATCCTCCAGGGTCAAATGGATGACGGCGCGAGCATCCATGCCCTTGTAAACCGTGGGCAACAGCTCCCGACTGGCTTCGATAAAAAATCGCTTGCTGAGTAGAAAGTTAGCCCACTGCAGCACCTCCCCTTTTTCGGCACTGTAGGTATCGATGCGATCGCATATATGGGCATACAGCCGCTGCACCGCATCAGCGTAGATCTCCTCATAAAGGCCCTGAAACTGGTCCCGGCGGGGACGGCTCAGCTGCCTGGATTGCTCAATTGCCCGCAGGAGCCGGGTGAGTGCCTTGCGGCGCTCTCGACTGTTTTGAGGATGGCGCTGGGCCTCAAGGGCCAGTTCTTTCAGGTGAGAATCGTGCTCGTTCATCCGACTTTAGTGGGGGTTATGGGTCTGCATCAAGGCGTTCATCTCTATCTGACTCTCGCTGATGGCGGGCAATTTTTATGCTAGAAGTGAGTTATTTTAGAAATCCTCATAAACGCCATCAACTGCGTGAGCGATCGCCCCCACCGATGCAAAATCCCTTTCCCGGCATGAACCCTTACCTGGAGCAGCCCGGACTGTGGCCCCAGGTTCACAGTCGGCTCATCGTGGCGATCGCCGATGAAATCACGCCGCAGGTCGCTCCCAAGTACCGGGTCTCGATTGAGGAACGTATTTACACTACCACCGATACAGACCTCCTGGTGGGCATTGCGGATGTGGCGATCGCTCTCCGTAGCGAAACCGGCTCCCAGGCCGCGACGACCGCCCAGCTCACTGCTCCCCGGCGCGTGCAGGTTCCCCTGCCGATGGAGGTCAATCCCTATTCGATGGGCGCTGTCGGTCGCCCTCAGTCCAGATGGTCAAACGCTGGCAGCGGCTGATGATGGGGCCGTGGGCCTTTGGTGTCTGACGACGGGCGATCGCCCGCCCTTCCTATTGTTGTAATTTGCATCATTGTAGGTTGCCGCACATACCGAGCAATGCTGATGCGGCAGCAAATTAAACGTCTGAATCGGCTATGGAATCTGGACTCTAGCCAACCTCTATCCTGACTGAGTAGTTGATTGGGCGATCGCGGACATGATACTCAGATAATCTGGAAAGACACAACCCATGTGGGGTGTGCGATCGCCAGCGGCGGCGGCAATGACTTCCTGGTGTTTCGCTACAGCCCTCAAGGAAACGTAATCGGGCAATATGTTCCCTAGCCTTGGAAAGATCTTCAACTTCTTGAAGAAATTAAGGATCTAATCTAATCTAAGGCTATTAACACAGCAGTCTTTAGGTGATTTCGAAAAAAGGATGTATCGATTGTAGGGGCGCATTATTCGTACTTCATGTGTGATCACTCAACCAACTTCAGGTGCTTTATGAATCCGATCAAGGTTCTCATTCTGACTGCAAATCCAAGCATTCCTGATTACGATCCCCTCCGGTTAGACGCCGAAGTACGACGGGTTGAAGAAGCCCTTCAGCGATCGCGCTATCGCGATCGCTTCCAACTCACGACCAAACTAGCAATTCGGACAACCGATCTGCGGCGTGCCCTTCTGGATCATCGCCCCCAGATTGTTCATTTTTCTGGACATGGAACTGGAGAAAAGGGGTTAGTCCTGGAAAATGATGCCGGGAAAGCACAGCTCGTTAGCACGGATGCTCTGGCGGGGCTATTTGGCATCTTTGAAACGGGAGAAATTGAGTGTGTGTTGCTCAATGCCTGCTACTCAGAAACCCAAGCGATCGCAATTCACCAGTTCGTAGACTGTGTGATTGGCATGAACCAGCCGATTGGAGACAAGTCAGCCGTTCAGTTTGCAGAAGGTTTCTATGATGCGTTGGGTGCGGGTCGAGACTACGAGGAAGCCTACAAGATTGGCTGTAGTGCGATCGCCCTGGAAGGCAGTTCGGAGTATTCAACGCCTGTACTGAAAAATCGGAAGCGCAGTGGTGCATCCCGAATGGGAGATCAGTCGCAGGATCGGTTGGTGCCTTCACAGCACGGGGGAACTGCGATCGCAAACTCACCAACGATGCGTCTTGGCACTTCAATGCAATCTCCTGATCAGGTTAAAGAATCTATCCAACCAGTCCAAGCGCAATCCTCGCAAGTACAATCACCGACATTTGGTAATATCTCCATCGGTGGCAATGTTAATGACAGCAACATCCTCACATTTAATCAAGCAGGAGGAAATCTTCATGCTGACCAGAGCCGCACTTCTAATACAGCTCGAAATGCGGATTTGCAAACAGCTTTAGACCTCTTGAAGCAGTTAAAGCAGGCGGTTGATACCGCACCCGATCTGGAAGCGGATGACAAGGCGGAGACGCAAACCAGAATTAAATTGCTGGAGGATGAGTTGCAGCAACCAGAGCCTAAAAAAGATTTGATCGATCGTGTAGTGACCAAACTAAAGAAAGGTTTGGAAGGAGTAGAAACCCTTGCAGAGCCAGTTATGAAAGTGGTATCTCTGGTCGCGAAAGTTTGGCTCTTATAAGGAGTGACTGATGGAAGCTTATACCTCAGCAAGTCAAGAGCAGAACCCCACCATTGGGGATATTACGATTACAGGTAACATTCAAGGCTCTTCTCTGCTCACTTTTAATCAAACACAGATTATCCAGGTTACAGGTGACAAGGTCAAAAACGATCCATTAAATCTCACGTCTCCCTATCGAAGTTTGAAAAAATTCGAGCCGAGTGACAAAGACTTATTTTTTGGTCGTGATCAGTTTCTAAAGGGGTTGGTGGATCAGCTTGAAAAAGCCAGCATAGTTTTGCTATTGGGGGCAAGTGGAAGTGGCAAGTCATCAGTGGTTCGGGCAGGACTGATCCCTTGGTTGGCTAAGAAATGGGGTAAGCAGTTGATCAGTCTGATGTTTATGCCCGATCGCGATCCTTTTGAATCGTTGTATGGCAGCTTGTTGGCAGCACAATTTGGGCAACTGGCAGCGAAAGTGGCGCGGGTAGCGGAAGTAAATACTTTGACACGAGTGGTTGCTGAGTTAAAGCAACCAGATGATTTTTGGTTAATCTTTATTGACCAGTTTGAGGAATTGTTCACTATGAGCGATCCTGAAACGTGCAGATGTTTTATCGATAGTCTGGTGCATTTAGGGCAAACATCGTTGGCTCAGGTTAAAGTAGTGGCAACTATGCGGGCAGATTTTCTGGATCGCCTCAGTTCCTACCCTGACCTTGTAACGTTAACCGACTCCCATCGCCCAGTACTATCAGCAATGCGGGCAGATGAGTTACGAATGGCGATCGAGCAGCCTGCTGCCCATCACGGAGTAGTGTTTGAAAATGGATTAGTGGAGGAAATCATCAAGAATGTGCAGAGACAGGCTGGATGCTTACCGCTCTTGCAATATACGCTGGATTTGCTCTGGCAAAGCGAGGTGAAGGATGGGGGAATTCACGATCGCACGTTGAATACCGTATCCTATCGACAGTTGGGCGGAGTTCGTGGGGCATTGCAACAGCGAGCTGATGAGATTTATGCTCATTTATCTGAACCAGAAAAATTGGCAGCGCAGCGGCTTTTCCTGAAGCTAGTGGAGATTGGGGGCGATGCCGAATCAGGGACAGAGTGGAAGCCAGTGCGACGACGGGCAAAACGTTCGGAATTTAGCGATCAGATAGAAGCAGACGTGCTCGTTCAATTGATCAATGACAATCTGCTGGTAAGCGATGCAGCAGTTGATGGTGCGACGGTAGAAATTGCCCATGAGATTTTGCTGACTTCCTGGGACCTGCTTCAAACTTGGATTCAGGAAAATCGTCAGGCGATCGCCCTGCGAAATCGGCTTTACGATGATGTTCGGCTGTGGATTAAGGAAAACAAACGGGATGATGACCTCTGGAGTGGGGCAAAGCTGGCAAGGGTGATTGAGCTGGAAGAAGACCCTGCGTTTACGCAAGTGGTCGGGAACTTCAGTCCAGAGGCCATTGAGTTTGTTAATGCCAGCAAAGAGTTGATCAGGCGTAAGGAGTATGAACAAAAGCAGCGAGAATATAAGCAAAAGCAACGAGAATTGAAAATCCGTATTGCAGCAGGAGACGATCGCCGCGCTGCGCTGGTAGAGTTGCTGGAAGCCTGTACG
The DNA here is from genome assembly GCA_035285585.1 of Synechococcales cyanobacterium. GTDB lineage: Bacteria > Cyanobacteriota > Cyanobacteriia > CAKZMO01 > CAKZMO01 > JAYKGU01. Next base: position 8,204 of record JAYKGU010000258.1, on the reverse strand, counting down.
GTGAAGTTGAGTCTTCCGGGTCAAGCCGGGGCGGGCACAGGTTTCTTTGTTGCACCGGGGAAGATTTTGACCTGCGATCCCAAGGTGGCGGCAGCGGGAGCGCAACCGATTCAGGTGACCTGGCAAGATCGGGAGCAATTGAACGTTGATGAAGCTACAATCGATCGCCTCTTCCCATCTCACAATCTGGTGGTCTTGAAATTGGCATCCCAGGCTATCCACCCCTGTGTTTATTTGGATGATACAGCTTCAAACAAAGCCCCAACCTGTACCTATGGATACGTGGGTGAATTTGTAACGGGGGGCTATGGTCGAGGTAGGGTTCAGAGGCAAAAAGGAAAGAATCGGGGCATTATTGAGTTTGAGACCTATCAGGACTCGTTTCAATTACAGAGTTCACCGCTGTTAAACCTGGAAACCTCCAAAGTCTGTGGGATTGTTCAATCAACTCACTACGAGGAACGGTCAGAGCTGGATCGAGATGTTGTGACCGTTGGCAACGCCATCTCCGCGGCAAACATTCTGGCAACGGATGCCAATCTAAGGCAGCAACAGAAAGAGTTTCACAAACACGATCAGCGCTGGCGTGAATTGCTGCCACCCCGCTGTAAACCGCGCACGGTTGCCCTAACGAGTTTGGGCATGGCAACTCTGGTGATTCTGGTGCGGGCATTTCAGGTCTTTCAGCCCCTTGAACTTGGTTTTTATGATGCATTGATGCGGAGTCGGCTCAATCCGCCAAAACCGAGCGATCGCTTCTTAATCGTCCACATTACTAAGGAAGATGCCGACGCTCAGAGGGAACGAGGAGAGGTGCTGGACTATTCCCTTTCGAACAAAACGCTGCTCGCTTTCTTAGGAAAAATTGAAGCGATGGCAGACAACCGCAAGCCCATTGCCGTGGGTCTGGATATCTATCGAGATGAGGCATTGGCCCATCTCGACCCAACTGGCAAGCAGCGGTTAGAGACACTGTTTAAAGAATCAGACACCCTCTTCACGGTTTGTAAGTCGCCCGATTCAGAAGGACACGATGGAGTTTCGCCGCCGCCGGGCACAAAGGCAGAGCAGGTCGGATTTAGTGATTTCTCACTTGATGATGGTGACAAAGTACTTCGTCGGCATCTGCTAGCGTTTAACATTGGTGCTTCAGCCAATTCACCCTGTAAACCCCCTACACCATCTGACCAATCCATTCAGTCATTCAACCTGCTGATAGCAAATCGCTATTTGCAACACTATTGGCAGAAGCAAGAGCCTCAAATCACGGTCGATTCATCAGAACAAACCTGTCAAATTCAATTTAGTAATGGCGTAACACTGCCTAACTTACCCCTCAACACAGGGGGATACCAGGGGTATGCAGGTGAGGAGGCAGCTGCTCTCTTCAGTGGATGCCAGATTCTGCTCAACTATCGTCACCCACACCAGCAGTATCAAACTATTTCCCTGCAAAAATTCCTGGACTCAGACCTTTCCAGCCAAGACTACAGTAACCGGATTATTTTGATCGGAATCAATCGCTCCGATGGCATTGGGGACAATGTCAGAACTCCCTATGATCAACGTTCTGATGACATGACAACCGGCGTTATCATCCATGCGCACATGATCGACCAGGTTATTGATGCAGCAATAGAGGGGCCCTCGACATTGATCTGGGTTTTACCTAGCCCGATTGATTTACTGTTGATTTTAACGGCTGCTCTCATTGGAGGTGGTTTGGGATGGTGTTTTCTTTCACCTCGACGTCTGGGGATATGGGTGATAATAAGTGGTGGTAGTCTTTTCCTCATCAGCGTTACTGTCTTCCAGTTCGGTGGTTGGGTGCCGCTGATGCCACATTTTCTGGCACTTTCTGCTACCAGTGGTTATGTGTTCTGGGCAAACATGCGGCTGAGGTCAGTAACCGCTGCCCAATCTGCAAAATCAACGTCTCCAACAAAAGCGACCAGCCTAATTGAACTGACAGAAGGTGTAAAACCATAGTTCATTAATTCATTCATCCCTCAGGTTGTGAGGTTTCTCCAGGTATGATGACCCGGCTTAAGGAATTGATCCAGAAAGGATTACTGACACTATTACTGGGAGTGGTGGCTGCCAGCTTGCTTCTCGTTCCACTATTTCCAGTCTCGCCGCATTATCCAGCGACCCACTGGTTAACGCCAGTTGCCTATGCGCAAGGGAGTGTGCTTGCCCCACTCACAAATCTGCTGGAACGGACTGGGCTCTACACCCCCAATCGCAAGGGAACTGCTCCCCGAGGCAGGCGAGTCGGCGGAGCCGGACGGGGGCCTATTTGTGCCTTACCTGAAAGTGAATCAAGCGATCAGATCAAGGCATTGATGCCATTCAAACCCGTCACGAACCCAGGGGATAACTCGGTAGTGCAGGACGTGGAGGCAGGGACAGAGACAGAAGAGGTTGGTGGACTGACGATCGCCCCCCAGCCTACTTTCTGGTTCTATATCCCCTATATCTCAACGCCCGAAACGCCACCTAAGCGGGTTGCTCAGTTTGTGCTGTTGGATGAAAGCGATCGCCCCGTTTGGAATGAATTGATGACCATCGAGTTGCGCGATCGCCCCCGATTGGTTGAGTATTCATTGCCCCATTCACTCAACATAGAGACGTTGTACAGCTGGTATTTCTCGGTCATCTGTGATGCAGACAAACTCTCTCGCAACCCGACTGTGCGCGGTTGGATTCAGCGAACCGAACCTACTCCTGAACTGCAAGCAGCTCTCAGGGAAGTATCCCGTTTTGATCAACATGTGGCCTATGCCAACACGGGTTTCTGGTTTGATATGGTGAGTTCGCTGGTAAACACTCGTCGGCAGTTTCCCTTTGTTCATCGGGACGACTGGACGATGCTGTTGAACCACTTTGGCATCCCAGCCGCTAATCAGTTCGACGTGCTGGAGTCGGCGGAGCCAGCCGACCGAGAAGTGGTCAGGGGCAACCAGTTGCCTGCCAGAATATAAGGTGCCCAATAGCGAGGGTGTCGGTATTGCGGATTTTGCAAAAGCGCCCGTTGTGCCTGACGCACCGCTTCTGCCCTGCTGACGCTGGGTTGCCGCAGATAATCATAAAGGGTTTGGGTAAAGCTGACGTTGGGAGCATCGTCCAGCGTCCAGAGAGAGGCGATCGCACTTCTAGCCCCCGCTCGCACAGCCGCACCCGCAATTCCCAGCGTGGCCAGGTCATCTCCGGCAGCGGTTTCACAGGCATTGACCACCAGGAGTTCGATTGCATCCAGGCGAACTTGTCCCCTGACGCGAAACAGCCCTGCCAGTTGATCTACATCCACTGGGGTAGGATCAGCCGTCATGACAAAGGTGCGCTTGGGATCAAAGCTGAATTGCCCATGGGTTGCCAGGTGGACAATCGGAAACTTTTGTTCGTTGAGTTTCAAATTAAAGTTGGCCAGCGTGAATTCTTCATCTTCCAGGGTTGTAGATGGGATCGCTAACTCACGGAGGACCTTCATCTCCTCTCTCACATAATTCAATGGCAGAAACAGGCCAGTGATATCTTCTCCCCCTACATTCTTTGCCGTAGGTGCCGTCGAAAGTCCTGCTCCAATGATCTTTAACTCACCCGGTTGGAGCGATCGCTCTGATCGATCAAATTGCAGCCCTAGAACTTGCGAGACGGCATACTTCTCGATCAGATACCTCTGGCCGTCGTATAACACCGCCATCGGAATGCTTTGCAAACGACGATCGAGGGTAAACACCAGTGTCTTAATCCCTTCGGCCTCCAATCGCGATGCAACGGGTTGAATCAACCAGTTATAAAGCTGTTCCGACAATTCCTGGACGGCTTCAAAGGTATAGTCCTCCTCCAGGGCAATTTGCAGACGGTTGAGGATCTCTGACAGTTGTTCGCCACTCAAGTCACTGTAGTGGTGATGGAGGTCTGCTGTTCCCGGAAACTTGACAATCACATCCAGGCGATCGGGCAAAATAACCGGGTAGAAGAGGGCGGTTTGCGGGTCTGATGCTTCCACAATCGCGTCTACGGTATCAGGCGATGCCACTGTACAGGGTTCTTGCAAAAAGCTGTTCAGTTGGGTGTTTAACAGGGACGTGCTGATCTCCCGCACCTGCTTCAGGTCCGCCTGGCTGGGATTTGCGGATTTCAGCAACAATGCCATCCACTCCTGGTGAACCGGCTCTTGCGCCTCCTGATCAAACGCGAACTGGTAGCTTAAATTGCTGGAGACGACATCCAGACTGAGCCGATTCTGCAAGATATCAGCGGCAACCTGATAGGCCGCACTTGCTCCCTGGCGATCGCCCTGGGCCGCCCGAATTCGCCCGAGCTGGTAGTACCAACGGTAGGCAAGGTCAGCATCCGTAACCGTATGGGGCACGTTGGTAGCGGAGACGGCATTCACCTTATCCAGTGCTTGTTGTGTTAGGGCGGCTGCCTCGCTCCACTGCTGACTCTCCTCATAGAGCTGACCCAGGCTTCCCAGCGCATAGGATTCGGCATGGGGATCCCCCAGGGCGATCGCATCTTGCTGAGCCGTTGCCAGGAGCTGAGCCGCTTGCAGCCGTTTAGCCGCTGGTTGAGAAGTAGCGGTCTTTGCCATTTGCCTCAAGCGTTGGGCCAGGTTGATGCGGGCATCGATCGCCGCTCGGGTCGGCGGCAGGCGGTTGAGCAGGGGAGTCACTTGGGCAAGGGTTGCTTCTGCTTCGGTGGTTTGCTGGATGTCCAATAACAGATTGAGGCGGTTCAAATGCGCCTGCACCTGAATAGTGGGGGGACTGGAACCCATCGCCGCCTGCTGATAATCCGCCAGAGCTTCCGTTGTTTGTGCCTCAAACTGCTTAGCGGCTTGCGTCTGTCGGTATTGCAGTTCCTGTTGAATGGGACTGAGGGGCTTTTGCAGTTGGTCAACCGCTTGCTTAACCGACATATTTTTAAGTTGCAGATCCGCGATCGCACTGGCGCGAACCACATTGCCCAAGCTGAGATGGATGGAGGCGATCGCCTCAGAGAGTTCCAGGGTTTGAGCCAGCGCCAGACTGTGCTGCAGAATCGTCTCAGCTTGCTTTAGATTGCCGACGATTTGGAGTGAATCGCCTAAAGTTTGCAGAGCCGCAACCGTGTTGGCATTGGCGGCGGTGGTCACCGATCGGAGCCATTGATCCAGTTCACTGGCGGTGGTTTCATCGGGGATATCCTTCAGGCTTGCGGGCGAGAGCGGAAGCTGCCCTGGCTTTTCCAGTGCGGTTTGCAATAGGGTGATGGCTCTGCTGTAAAGTCCCAACCGCTGTAGCGCCCGTGCCTGACTAATCTGGCTCGCCATGGCCTGGTCTGTCTGCCCAAGCTGGCTGTGAATAGCTGCCGATTTCTCCCAAATGGCGATCGCCTGTGCCCCCCGTCCCCGTGCCAGATCTAATCGGGCGCGAATGTTCAGCGCCTGAGCATAGGCCGATTGGCGAGCGGACGTATTTTGCTGCTGCAATTCGGTTTCCAGCAACGCCAGACTTTCGGAAATGGCCTGCTCGGCCTCCGACCACGCCCCCAGTTGCTGCTGACTCAACGACAAATTACTGAGGCTGAGAGCCTGTTGCACCAAATCCCCCTGAGCTTGATACTGCTGAGCTGCCTGCTGAAAGGCGATCGCCGCGTCCTGAAACTGTCCGGCTGCGTACCTTTCTCGGGCCGTTTGCTCCAGTTGCTCGGCACTGGGAGTATTTGAAATTGGGGTGGGGGGTGTTTGGGCGATCGCCGCTGTCAGTGGGGAACTGATGCGGGGGCTAGGCAGTCTGGCCGCACCGGGCGTCGCCAGCCAGCACCCCAGGAGGGCGATACACCCCAGCAGCACATAAACCGCACGACGAAGGCGGCGCGACATCAAACGGTAGGGCTTCCAGAAGCGCTGACCACTGCTTAAAACGGCGAATAGACGATGGAAAAGTAGACGCCATTTTCCTGCCATGTGCGTTCCCTCTCGTTGTCAATTGAAATTAATGGAATGCCAAAAAAGAGTTGGGCAGACAGATTACCGTTCTCGCGCTGGCTATCCTGCCGCCAAATCAGGCCCAGTCCCGTACCCACAATCGTGCTGGGGTCAGGGTCTTGAGAGGTGACATTCCACCCCGTCCCGGCATTCACAAACGGCACCAGATACAGCCTGCCGCCCAGTTGACGCGATCGCACGATGGGGTACTGCAGCTCCAGCGAGGCAAAGATGCCATTGTCGGTCAGCAAAGCATCCTGACGATAACCCCGTACCGTGTCCTGTCCCCCCAGGCCAAACTGTTCCAGCGGTACCAGCGGGTCGTCCGTCAATTGCCCATCGGTTCGTGCCAGCACCAGCGTTCCAGCACTGTCGAGTTGGCGCACCCATTGCCCCTGTCCGCGCCATGCAAAAAAGCGGCTATCCGGCGCAACCTCATTGACGGTGGAACCGAGGAAATCCAACCCCAGGCTGAATTGGGAGCGGGCTGCCAGCACCTGTCGGGGCGATCGCCGCACCCAATCCTGGGTAAAGCGGACTGCCGTCACCCGAGTCCGTCCCTCATCATCGGCCCCCGGTGAGAGGGGAAAGGGACCAATATCATCAAACGATAGGCGGGTTTGGGTTTCTTGCCGCGACAGCGATAGTCCCAGCGCAAATTCCGTACTGGGGGTTTGGTAAAGCGGTTGCCGGAAGCCGAGTTCGTAGGTGAATGAATCGGCAGAAATTCCGAGAATGTCGAAGGGGGGTTCAATCACATTGCTGTGGGTGTAGCCGTAGCTCAGGGTCACCGCGCCATTGCGAGGATTGACGGGAATCTGATAGCTGGCCGTGACGCCGTTGCTGCCGCTGGTGTTGGTATAGCCAACGGTGAGGCCATCGCCCAACCCCAGCAGGTTTGCCTCCGTCAGGCTGATGCCCCGCTCGAAGCTGCCGATACTGGGGGTGCGATCGTTGTTGAGATCTACCTCCGTCCTGAAGCTGTCAGCCTCCACAATTTCAACCTGCAAAATATTGGTGCTGGGGCGAGTACCTGCTTGCAGTTCGGCGGCAATGCGGCGGATCAGGGGATCAAGCTGCAAGAGCTGGAGGGCTTGCAGGAGATCTTGCTGGTTCAACGGTGCATCGGTGGCGATCGCCAACCGACTGCGCACATAGCTGGAATTGAGGCGACGCGCCCCGGTGACGTTAATGGCTTCCAGGCTACCTTCAACCACCTGGATGGTGACGGTATTATTTTGGTCTACCGGAGTTTGGGGCGGCAGAATGGCTCCTGAGGTGATGTAGCCACAGTTGATGTAAAGCTGGGTGATGGCACTCCGTGCTCGCAGCAGTTGCGCGAAGCTGAGGGGAACGGGGGCGGGAAGAGGCTGTTCCTCCGTGCTGTTGATGCGATCGGGACAGCAGCTCACTGGGGAGGGTGCCACTTCCGTGCCAGATGCGGTATCAGACTCGGTATCAGGTATGTCGGATTCGCCTGGAGCAGAGGATTCTGATGGGGATGCTTCCGGCACACAGTAGGCGTTCAGCAGCTCGGTAATGTCGCCATCGAAACTTGCCGCCCGCCAGGCCAGGGCAGCGAGGTCGTCGGCATCAAAGACGGTACTGCCCTGCACGTCAAATTGCTGGACTTCGACCGTTTGGGGAACATCGGCGTCAGGTTCGGGGGCTACGGGTAAGGGCGTACCGGGTTGCAGGAGTTCATCCGGTGGCGGCAGGGGAGGTGGCGGCGTTTCGGGCGCGGGGGGAGGCGGTGGCTGTGGGCGAGGACGGTCTTCCGGTGGGGGCGTGGGAATGTTGGGGGGCAGTTGAGCGGTGAGGGAAAGCGAATCGAGGGGCGATCGCTCCCTCCCATCCAGTTTGAGGGCGGCTGGCTCCAGCGGGGCAGGATGAACCTGGCAGGGTAGCAAAGCCAGGGTTCCGACTCCTAATAGGAAGGCATAGCCGATGTATCTGAATTGCTTGGGGGGCATGTCTGGGGGGCGTTACAGGTAGTAATAGACGAGAGCAGCATACAGGAACAGGGGCAGGAGCACGGTGGAGTCAGCAGTACTAAGGAGATTTTGGAAAATGATCTTATCAGACGACGTAGGGGCAAACGGCCATCATTGGAGCAAACTTAAGGTTCTCATAACGGGCCTAGGGAGTATACCTACAAGTAGTTCACTCTGCATCAGGACGCTACCCCATGGCCCGCAGTCGCCCGTTTCGTGACGCAAATCCTGAC
>JAYKGU010000257.1:0-18376 GCA_035285585.1 Synechococcales cyanobacterium | reverse complement strand
CCCCTTCTCCCAACTTGGGAGCAGGGGAGCCAGAGCTGCCTAATCGCTTCAAAGCCCCTCGCCCTTTTTGGGAGAGGGGTTTGGGGTGAGGGCGCAATGGCTCGGAGCAAAGCAAATGACCCACTAGTGAATTGAGCCGGGAAGGTGGGGCACACCGCCACCTTCCCGTTAATTTTGTCCCGCTCATAGCGGGATCCCTGCTTTGTCTTTACTAAGGTGATTTCTTAGAATGAAATTACCAGCCCACGGTGCGTTACGCTTCGCTAACGGCACCCTACAGGCGGTATGGTCTTTCCTGGAAATCGCCTAAGCCGTAACCTCTTCGTAGGTGGGGAAGGTGGTGTAGCCCTCTGCGTCGAAGGAGTACCAGACGGCCATATCTGCATCCGGGGCTAGCTCCCAACCGTTGGCAAAGCGTTCCACCAGGTCGGGATTGCTGATATAGGGGCGGCCAAAGGCAATCAGGTCAGCATCTCCTCGCTGAATGGCGGCTTCTGCCGCTTCCTGAGTGTAGCCACAGTTGCCGATTAAGGCACCAGAAAAGACGTTCCGAAATTCAGAAAGGGTCATGGGTTCCCCCAGCTCATGAAAGCCAAAGGCCAGTCCGTCCATGATGTGCAGGTAGGCCAGGTTGTAGGTATTTAACTGCTGGGCCACGTAAAGGAAGGTCTCCTGGTAGTCGGGTGAACCCATGTCGTTAAATACGCCGTTGGGAGACAGGCGTACCCCCACCCGGTCGGCGGGCCAGACGGTGAGCACCGCTTCGGTGACTTCCTTGAGGAACTGGAAGCGATTTTCGATGCTGCCGCCGTAGCGATCGCCCCGCTGGTTGGTTTTAGATTGAAGAAATTCGTCAATCAGATAGCCATTAGCTCCGTGGATTTCCACCCCGTCAAATCCAGCCGCCTTGGCCCGCGCCGCCGCCTCCCGGTAATCGTTGACCACGCCGGGAATCTCGTCGGTTTCCAGCGCTCGCGGCGTTTCGTAGGGCTGCTTGCCGAGGGGGGTGTGGATGGCGTCGCCGTTGATAGCGATCGCCGAGGGAGCCACCGGAAGCTGCTGATCCACCTGGAAGCTGGAATGGGAGGCTCGTCCCGTATGCCAGAGCTGGAGGAAGATTGTGCCGCCCTGCTGGTGGACGGCGTCGGTGATCAGCTTCCAGCCCTCGGCCTGCTCATCGGTGTAGATACCAGGGGAGTTAATCCAGCCGATGCCCTGCCGGGAAACGACAGTAGCTTCGGTGATGATCAGTCCGGAGGAGGCTCGCTGGGTGTAGTATTCCGCCATCAGGGCATTGGGAATGCGATCGCTCCCGGCCCGAGCGCGGGTGAGAGGAGCCATGACAACGCGGTTTCGCAGAGAAAGGCCACCGAGCTGTACCGAACTCAGAAGCGCGGGAGAAGTAGTTTGAGTCGTGATCATTAAAGGACAACTCCGTAATGGTCTGTAGAGAGCTACACCTCAGGGTCGGATGGGTCGCACCCAATCGATGATAGCTATTGAAAACCATAGCGAGTCAACCTAAGAATTGCCTGAGAAGCCTCTTTTTAAGGGGGGCTGGAAATGTTTATCCCCAATGTCGTCAATAGCGTCTGGTGTGTCCGCAGATGCCGCAGATGGACGCAGATAAAGAAGTGTAGGGATATTTCCCATCTGCGTTATCTGCGAAATCTGCGGACAAATACCCTACCGCATTGGCGAGGGGTAAAACCTTTTCCAGAGAGCGCCTTAGTTGCCACCCAGGTCGATCGTCGGGTGAATCAGCGTATATCCGGCATCCCGCAATTTCTGGTTAGAGACTCGAGCGTTGTAGGGGCGTGTACTGGACTGGCTGGCGTCCCAGGTGACCGGGGGCAACTGCTGGGCCTGGAGGACGCGATTGATTAATTCCCCGGTGGTAGTAGGGTCGGTCTGCACCAGGTTGTAGACCCCGCTGAGACGGTGTTGTTCAGCAAAGGCGATCGCCCCCACAATGTCGTCCAGGTGAATCCAGTTGCTAGCGTCGGAACCATCCCCTGGGCGAGTGCTGCCCGCAGCACGACTAAAGATTCTCGCCAGCTCCCGCCCCGGCCCATAGATACCCCCCAGCCGTAGAACACAGACAGCTCGCTGATCAGTCGCCACCTGGAGCAGGATCTCCTCGGTTTCGGCCAGAATTTCGCCGTTGCGGTTGGCAGGGGCGATCGCCGTTTCCTCATCTACCCAGGCCCCGCCCTGATCTCCATAAACGGCATAGCTGCCCGTGTAAATCACCTGCCGCACCGCCGTATCCGGCAAGACACTCACCAGAGTTTTGGCCGTCTCCAGGTAGGTAGCTTCGTAGGCATCAGCACTGGGTGCCCCGACACTGACTAACAAAACTTCGGTATTTGAGAAAACATCCCGAAGTGCGGCGGCATCATTGCCCTGGAGGACAATGGCCTGGTGGGCGATCGCCTGCAGTGCGGGCACCTTTTCTGGGTGAGTGGTGGTAGCAGTAACGGTTAATCCCTTTGATTGCCAGTGCCGAGCAACGGCTTTGCCCACATAACCGCATCCCAGAATGACTGCATGAACCACCGAGCACCTCACGTAATGACCTTGAACGATCTTAAGGGAATTTGAAGCAACTGGTGTTCTCCTCCCAATCAAAAAAGGACATGCAACCGGCTGCATGTCCTAACCCAAGATTCAGATCTATTTGAGCAGGGAGCGACCTTGCCCAAACGTAAGCGCTAGCGTCAGCACTACAGCGTTACGAAAACGGTGTCTGCTGCGGCAACCAGCTCATCGGCCTCAACCCGGCGCAGAATTGCCAGGACTTCATCACCAAAGGAAAGTTCGGTGTTGCGACCGACCTGAGTGATGCCGAGGCTGTCCACGGTCAAGTCACCCACCAGGGCAATAAAGTCCTCAGTGACATCAAAGCCGCGTACGGTATCGGTGCCTTCACCCGCTGCGAAAACATAGGTGTCGCTACCGTTACCGCCGTTCAGGTTGTCGTTGCCCAACCCACCTGCCAGCAGATCATCGCCAAAGTTACCAAAAAGGTAATCGTCGCCGTCTTCACCATACAGCTCATCGTTGCCGCCACCTCCGTAGATATGGTCAGACTCGGTGCCGCCATAGAGGATGTCGTCACCGCCTTCACGGAAGCTAGTGGTATCACCATACAGATCATCCCGACCTTCGCTACCGTAGATGACATCGTTGCCCAGGTTGCCGATTACGTCGTCACCGCCGCCAAAGGCTACGATCACGTCGTTCCCATCGCCGCCCTCGAAGACATCTCCTTCGTTGGTGCCGTCCTGATACTCAGGCAGTGACCCCAGGCCAAACAGGGTTTTGTACATGATCTCGTAGATCACCGTATTGTCGACGGTGCTGGGCAGCAGGTCGGCGTTCATCCCGTAGGTCTTGGCGACCACGCTACCCGAGAAGTCGGGGGTTCCCACCCAACCCACAACAAAGTTGCCCATTTCACCGTCCAGACTGGGCTGGGCCGCAAAGGTGGTGAGAGGAGGCACGCGACCTTCAGCACCATCTACGGGGTTCTGGAAGGTTTCGGTGTCGGTGGGGTTAACGGGCAGGGTCAGCGCAAAGTCAACGGTTTCGGGCAGAGCAGGGCCGAAGGGAGTAGGCTGCCATACCTGTACACCACCGGCTTCACTATCTGCAGCGGTGATTAACAGGGTGTTGGGGTCTTCGTTGCGGATGAAGTCCTGGGCAATGCCGAGGGCCTCGTCAGCGCGCAGCACGGCTTCCAGGGTACCCGGCGCATTGTTGGGGTTACCAAAGTTATCGGTGGCTTCCTCTTCCAGCACCACAAAGAATCCGTCGGGATCCTGAGACAAAATGGGCAGGGCTGCCGCCAGCATTTGCCCCACGGTGGGCGGATTTTCGTTGCCGGGTTGGCCGTAGTTGTCCAGACCCTCCAACTGGTTTTGCTCTTCAACGTTGTCGTTGTAAGTGTCTTCGGCGGCGAAGATACCCAGTACTTTGGTGGTGCCTTCGGGCAGGTTTTGCAGTTCCTCCAAAGTGAAGACCACGGTGAAGCCCATTGCTTCGGCTTCTTCAATCAGGTTGCGACCGTCGGTACGGATGCCCTCTTCGCCAAAGCGACCCACCACGCCTTCAGGGAGATAGTGGATTTCGCCACCGCCGAGGATGATGTCTACCCCAGATTCCAGAACCTGTGCGGTGATTGCCGTAACGTCGCTGCGGTTTTCCACCTCGGCCAGGAACGCGCCGGTACCCGGTTCAGCGATGAAGCCGGAGTTGATGACAGCGGTGGCTTTGCCTGCGGCGATCGCCTCTTCCATGATGGTGACGCCCCGTAGCCCAGAGCGAGAAACCACAGGTTCGCCAAACTCATCCAGACCAAAGGAACCAGCGGTTGCCTTAACGCCAGTTGCGTGGGTCACGGCACCTGCGTTGGAAGTTCCTACCAGTTGGTCGCGCATGTGCCCCAGATAAACCCCGGAATGGGACATCAGGTCATAGTTCAGACGACCATCAGGACCTTCCTGCACAAACCGACCAAAGCCAAACATGGAGGGGCTGTTGCCGTCGGGGTGGATGAAGATGACGTTCCCGGTTTCCTCAGTGGCTTCCGGCGCAGGGATGAACTGAGGGACGTCACGATCGGGCAGGTCTACCCCAAACAGGGTTTCATACATGACCCGATAGATGTCGGTGTTGTCTGCGGTGACCGGCAGGGTTTCTGCATTCAGACCATGGGCCTTGGAAACGATCGCCCCAGCGAAGTCAGGGGTTCCCACCCAGCCCACATCAAAGGTGTAGGCATTACCACTGGTGGAAGGCTGAGCCACATAGGCTTCCGTGCCAACCCCATTCTGACCATCGCCAGGATTCTCAAAGGTGGGGAAATCGTCCAATCCAGTGGGGTTTGCGCCAAAGTTGCCTGCCGTTTCACCGGTGTCATCGGTTTGCAGACCACCGGCATCGCTATCGGCAGCGGTCACAATCAGGGTGTTGGGGTTACGCTCGTAGAATTCCAGTGCCGCACCGATCGCATCATCCGTGCGAATCAGGGCTTCCAGCATCCCCGAGGAACTGTTGATGTTACCGAAGTTATCGGTGCCTTCTTCTTCCAGAACCGTCAGAGAACCATTGGCAAAGTTGGGGTTGCGCTCCATGATGGTTTGCGCGGCCCGCAGCATTTCACCCACGGTAGGAGCAGATTCCACATAAGCGCCCATGCCATTGGCCAGCAGGTTCTCGTCAACGCCGCGCAGGTTGCCCCCATCGGGAGTGCGGATGTTGTCGAAAAAGGTGTCTTCATTGGCGAAGATACCCAGCACTTTGGTGATGCTGGGGTCAGCCACAACGGCTTCCAGTTGCTCTTTGGTGTAAACAACGGTGTAGCCCAGAGACTCAGCCAGTTCGATCAGGTTTTCGCTGGGGCGCTGGCTGCCATCGGTGGAGATGGCATCCAGTTGGGCGGCAGACTCGGCGTAAACCGCACCCGCAGGAGGCTCGGTGCCGACGGGCAGGTAGTTCACCAGACCGCCACCGAGGATGACATCCACACCAGAAGTGACTACTTGGCGGGTGATTTCCGCAAACTGAGCACGGGGGAAGGCAGCGAATCCAGTGGCACCTGCGGGCACATCTGCCTGGCCGACTTCAGCTACAAATGCCCCCGTACCGGGTTCTGCAATCACACCAGAGTTGATCAGCGCAGTCACCTTTCCGGCAGCAACCGCTTCCTGCATGATGGTCTGGTTGGTGCCGGATAGGGCAACCAGCTCTTCCTCGACGAAGCGTCCGGTGGTGGGGTCAACCACGGGCGCACCGTCCTCGTCACGAACTACTTCAAAACCAAAAGACTCAGAGTAAACCTTAACACCCGTTGCGTGGGTCACCGCGCCACCGTTGGAGGTTCCAGTGATCTGGTCTTCCATGTGTCCCAGGTAGACACGGGCAACATCAAGGTTATCCCAGTTCAAACGACCATCGGGACCTTCTTGAACAAAGCGAGCGAACCCGAAGTGTGCTGGGCTTGTACCGTCCGGGTGGATGAAAATAACGTGATTACCTGTAGCCATAGAACCTCAGCAAATTAATGAAGAAATAAATTTTGGTACCGCGGAAGCACAGAGAATGAGCACTAGAGAACGGTGGGTAGCCTGACGACTACTCACACAAGCGAACTGGCCTGCGATCGCTCATCGCAGAAACGGGTTAGCAGTGAACCTTGCACAGCATGACCACTCACCCAGCCAGATAGGTGAGTGGGAGGGGCGATCGCACCTGAACAAATGCACTCCTGGCGTTCCATCAAGGCCCTTACATGGCGCTCTAGCAAACTAATGATGGATGCTCTGGGCCAGGGTGCGATTTCAGACCTTTTGAACGGTCTAATTAAACGACAAACGGTTGGCGTAAGATCTGGTCAAATATTAGGCCTGGTGTTGCATGTTCAGAATGAACTACCTCAGGAGTGGAATAGCTCAGGAGCTAGACCTGCTAGTTAACCCTAGAAGAACAACTTTGCTGTTGCTCAAATGGTTATCTGAGCTTTGATTCAAAGACGACTAGTAGGGAGCATCCGTGAATCATGGTTCGCCTCTCAGGCAAGGGAAATCCAGGGGAAATCACTGACCATACATAGGCTCCCATGTGAAAGTTAACAAACTATAATCAGTTTTATTAAGGAAAGGTAAAAGAAACAGGAGGTTTTCAGGTCTTTAGATTGACTTAAATCTATAAATGTTTTTTTAACCATTTGAGATTGGCCTGGGAAAAGCTGGAATGTGTATCAGTTAACGCTAAGCTGCCCGCCAGATTCTTACGGTTTCGTCGGCGCTGCCGCTCACCAGCGATCGCCCATCCCCGCTAAACGCCACCGCATTAACGCTCCAGCCGTGGGGCAGGGTTGTGAGGCGGCGGAGGCGGTCGGGTTCATGTAAAAGAATGCGCTCCCAGTCAGGCGTTTGCCCCTTTTTGCCAGCAATCTGCCCCAGCCCCCAGAGGTGCAGTTGGGCATCGTCCCCACCGCTGGCCACCAGTGCTCCATCAGCACGGACGGCCAGGCAGCGGATGCGATCGCCATGGGCGGTCAGGGTGCGGATGGGTTCCCGATACTCCAGATCCCAAAGGCGCAGCGTGCCGTCCCAGGCAGCGGTAATCAGCACCTCCCAACCGGGCAGGAGGGCGATTGCCCCAATGGGGGTGCGATGTGCCCGCAGGGTATCCAGAAGTTGGGCCGTACGGAAATCCCAGAGACGTACCGTGCCGTCGTAGCTGCTGCTGATCAGGGTGTGGCCCTGGGGGTGGAGGTACAGCCCGCTGATTTGATCGGTATGTTTCCACCAGCGCTCGATCCACTCCCCCCGCTGCAAATCCCACAGATCAATTGCGCCACTGGCCCCGCCGCTCACCAACACGGCTCCATCAAGGCTGGGGGCGATCGCCGTGACAATCCACCCCTCACCGTCCAGGGTCTGGCGCAGGGTGCGATCGGCCAAATTCCAGAGCTTAATCGTGCCGTCGTCGCTGCCGCTTGCCAGGGTGGAACCGTCTGCAGTAACCGCCAGGGCGCTGATGCGATCGCGATGGCCCGTCCCCAGCCAGAGGCTTCGCCCCGCAAAGGTATGCAGCAGGTCGCCGGAGTCCAGTTGCCAGAGCTTGACACTCTGATCCACGCTGCCCGAAGCGATCAGGGGGCTGCGCGGATCTGTGGCGATCGCCGTTACGGCCCCACCGTGACCCGTGAGGGTGTGGCGGCAGACCCAGGCAGTTGGCACAGCGGATTGGCGTTGCGGTGCTGGAGATGCGGGCCAGTTGTCCCCAACTGGGACAGAAAGGGGTGGATTGGCACCCAGTGGCGGCACTGCCAGCACCCCCACTGGGTTTGCAAGGGCCTGCAGGACTGCCGAGGCGGTTCGGTAGCGCTGGTTGAGCGATCGCCGCAGTAATTTATGGAGAACCCCCGCCAGGTCAGGCTGGATGGGCTGGCTGAGGGACTGCTCCCAAACCCAGTCGTCCTGAACGACGGAGTAGAGGTCAAACGGGTGCAGCCCCGTCAGCAGGTGAATGCAGGTAACCCCCAGGCTATATAAATCGCTGGAAAATACCGCCTTGCCCATCACCTGCTCTGGGGCAGCATATCCGGCACTGCCGATGGTTGTCCCCGTTTGGGCCAGTAAGGCTCCGCTGGTTTGTTTCGCTGCCCCAAAGTCCACCACGGCGATCGCTCCACCCCCGTCGGGACGAATCAGGTTGGCGGGCTTGATGTCGCGGTGAATAACCTGGTGGTCGTGGACAAACTGGAGGACGGGCAACACTTCTAGCAATACCTGACGCACCGCCGCCTCATCAAACGGCCCCCGACCACTCAACTGCTGCTCCAGGTCCTCGCCACGAATCCACTCCTGAACCAGATAGTAGCCCTCGGTCTGGGCAAAGTGATCCAGCAGCGCGGGAATCTGGGGATGACCGCCCAACTCAGCGAGACGCTGCGCTTCCGCCCGACAGCGCTCCAGGGAGAGAGCCAGGGGGCGTTGGTTTGCCTTTGTAGAGGGCGGTTCGCCTGCCCGCAACAGCAGTTGCTTGATTACGCAAAGCGGCTCCCCGGCCAGCCCTCGATCGACCGCGAGAAAGGTTTGGCCGAATCCCCCCTGGCCCAAACGCTTGAGGGGCCAGTACCGATCGAGGAGGCCGAGGGGCTTGCCACAGGCCTGACAGACAGTGGCGCGATCGCGGTTACGGGGCTGGGGGCAGAGCGGATTCAGGCAATACGGCATGAAAAAAGCATCAACAGAGGCGGAAAGGAGCGGCTGGCGCTATTGCTGCGATTGGATAAATTGCTCAATGTCTGCCGCCGCTTCGGCAAAGGCGATCGCATCGATCGGGTTGAGTTGCCCCGGCGGTTGGGGCAATCGGGGGCGATCGGTCTGGGCGCTGGCTGGTACAGGGGGAGAGCCGGACTCGCCGTCTTCGCTCATGGCTAGACGCTGCTCAAGCTGGTCAAGCGATTGTTGAAATGCCTCAGCCGCTGCCCGTCGGAGATCGTGATGAGGGTTGTGATGAGGGTTCATGGCATTGCCCGATCCAGATGCTTTCAATATAGACTCATACTACAGAGAAGATACGGAGTCGCCAGGTTCCCAGTCAATGCTGAGAATACCGGAAAGGGCAAGCAACTCCGTGGTATCTGCCTGTTTAATGTGCCCAATTTAACGGGCAAGATTGCCATATTGGTGTGAACAGGGAGCGATCGCCGGTCTTTCCTTTGACTCATTCTTTGACTATTCTTTGACTACATAGATAGGCTCACCGGCACCCTGCGCTGGGGATTGTCGAATGGAGCTTCAGAGACGAGAATTAGAATGAGTTCGGGCAATGCCCTGTCAAGCATAATTTTGGGAATGGACGAGCTATACGACGTATTAAGCACATCACTAAGTAGAACTGCATTGAAGAACGAAGGTTAGAAAACCGGGGGAGCGCCCCGGTGGAGTGCTCTCCCGGTTTTCTACATGAATTTAATTGTGCTGACCTACTTGCTCAATCACCGTTGATGAATTGACTGACGAATTGACGCATTTTCGCTTAGGAACTAGGAATTAGGAACGTGGATCAAAAATTTGACTACGATTTGGTGATCGTTGGGGCTGGCGTCGGTGGTCATGGGGCGGCGCTCCATGCGGTCGCCTGCGGGTTGAAGACCGCCATTATTGAGTCTGCCGAGATGGGAGGTACCTGTGTCAATCGCGGCTGTATTCCCTCCAAAGCGCTGCTGGCCGCATCTGGACGGGTGCGGGAGCTGCGCAATGCCCACCACCTGAAAGCCCTGGGGGTGCAGGTTGGCTCTGTGAGCTTTGAACGCGAGGCGATCGCCCACCACGCCGACGGTCTGGTTTCGAAAATCCGCGACGATTTAACCAATAGCCTCAAGCGATTGGGGGTAGATACCATCCACGGCTGGGCCAAACTCGCTGGAGACCAAAAACTCACGGTGGCTACCGCATCTGGGGAGCGGGTGCTCACTGCCAGGGACATTATTCTGGCCCCAGGATCGGTTCCGTTCGTCCCCCGTGGTATTGAGCTGGATGGGCGCACGGTATTTACCAGCGACGACGGGTTGAAGCTCGACTGGCTGCCCCAGTGGGTTGCCATCATTGGTAGCGGCTACATCGGGCTGGAGTTTTCCGACATCTACACGGCCCTGGGTTGCGAAGTAACCATGATTGAGGCCCTGGACCAGCTCATGCCGGGTTTTGACCCCGACATTGCCAAGCAGGCCAAGCGCATTTTGATCGACCCCCGCGACATTGAAACCCGCGTCGGTGTATTTGCCACCAGGGTGACGCCGGGATCGCCCGTGGTGATTGAGCTAACCGATGCCAAAACCAAGGAAGTGGTGGAAGTGCTGGAGGTGGACGCCTGCCTGGTGGCAACCGGGCGCGTTCCGGCAACAACAGATCTGGGCCTGGAAACGATGGGCGTTGAGCCAGATCGACGGGGTTTTGTTGCCGTTGACGACCGCATGGCAGTGCTGCGGGATGGGGAGCCGGTGCCCCACCTCTGGGCCATTGGTGACGCCACCGGCAAAATGATGCTGGCCCACGCCGCCTCGGCCCAGGGTATCATTGCTGTGGAAAATATTTGCGATCGCCCCCGCACCGTCGATTACCGCAGCATTCCCGCCGCCGCCTTTACCCACCCAGAAATCAGCTTTGTGGGCCTCACCGAACCCGCTGCCAAGGAATTAGCCCAGGAGCAGGGCTTTCCAGTGGCCTCGGTGCGCTCTTACTTCAAGGGCAACTCCAAGGCGATCGCCGAGGGAGAAACAGAGGGCATCGCCAAGGTGGTCTATCGGGAAGATACAGGGGAAATCCTGGGAGTTCACATCATTGGCCTGCACGCCGCCGATTTAATCCAGGAGGCGGCCAATGCGATCGCCGAACAGCGCACCGTTCACGACCTAGCGTTTTCCGTCCATACCCATCCGACCCTCTCGGAAGTACTGGACGATGCTTATAAGCGGGCCTTGAAGGTCTAAGGGGAAAACCATGAGAATTCGTCGTCGTCCACCTAATCCGGCGGTGGATGTCCAGCATCTGCGGTATCAGGTGCGGGTACCCAATGCCGAGCCAACCCATATCCTAGAGGAAATTGTCTGGCACAAAGAAACGGAGGTCGCCCAACAGCGCGATCGCGTTCCCCTCAAAGAACTTCAGCGTCAGGTGCAGTCGGCCCCAGCCCCCCGCAATTTCCTGGCGGCCCTGCGCCAGGGGCGCACCTGTCCCGCCCTGATTGCCGAGGTGAAGAAAGCATCCCCCAGCAAGGGGGTCATTCGCGAAGACTTTGACCCGGTGGCGATCGCCCAGGCCTACGAGCGGGGCGGAGCTACCTGCATTTCGGTGCTCACTGACGCCAAATTTTTCCAGGGGAGTTTCGAGTTCCTGCGCCAGGTTCGGGCGGCGGTTTCGGTGCCGCTGCTCTGTAAGGATTTTCTCATTTACCCCTACCAGATTTACCAGGCGCGGCTCTATGGGGCAGACGCAGTTTTGCTGATTGCGGCTATCCTTTCGGATAAAGACCTGCGCTATTTCATCAAGATTGCCCAAAGTCTGGGCCTCACCCCCCTGATTGAGGTGCATACCCTGGAAGAGCTGGATCGGGTGCTGGCGATCGCCGACGCCACCCTTATCGGCATCAACAACCGCAACCTGGAGACCTTCGCCGTAGATCTCGATACCACCCGTCAGCTCCTGGCGGCTCGTCCCCAGCAGATTGATGGCTCCACCCGTTTGATTGTCAGCGAGTCAGGGATATACACGGCTGCCGATGTACAGACCGTCGCCCAGGCGGGGGCGGGGGCCGTGCTGGTTGGAGAATCTTTGATGCGGCAAGCCGACCTGGAAGGGGCGATCGCCCAGCTCTTTCCCCGCTGAGCCTGCTATCGTTAATCGATGATGGTGTGTGGCCCTACGGGCTGAGGTTTGAGTGTGGAACGCCCGCAACACGAGGGTTTCACACCTCTTGAGCGTCTTAACGCGAAAGCGTAACGCTATAAGTGCTAAAGTCCTACCAATCTTGTAAACATGCAGGATAATCAGAATAGAGAATTAAGTGAGCAAATCTAACCGGAGCAGATAATTCGCTGCTCTCCGCTTTTGATTTGCCAGTCACTTAGGCTGCACATCGATTCTCGCACCGCCCAGTCTGCTTTCCCGTACTGTCGCTAGTCGTGCCATACCCTCATGGAGCCAATCCCTCTCCCATCCCATATTCACTACGAATTACTGCTACAGCTACTTGAGCGCCAGACCCTGTTTGCTGTGCGGGACCACTCCCCCCAGCGGGAGCAGGTTCAGGAGCTGATTATCACCCTGCGCAAAGCTCTGAGTCTGCAAAAACGCCTGGAAGAATCCTGTGAGCAGCACAAGCGCCAGGTTGACTACCGCTGGTCCCTCAACGACGCCACCCCAGAACGATTGTCCTAAGCCCATCCGATAGGCCCCGCCCACCCGATCCGTCTATCTGAGATTCAGCCTTTCCAGGCAATCACTTTACCAGCCCTTATAACTGGGGCAGCACAATTAAATTCACGTTAGAGAACCGGGGCTCTCCCCTGGTTCTTTAACCTTTTTCCAATGCGGTTCTACTCAACTGCTGCCGATGCTGGCGAGCAAGCGTTAATGCCTCCTCTGGTGTGGCAATTTCTCCTTCGGCATGGGCAATTTGTAGCCTTTCCAGCAATTTACCGATGTGTCGTCCCGGCTTCATCTGGAGCTGGGTCATCAGATCGTGTCCCGTAACCAGCGGGTTGGGGTGGGCCACTGGATCTGCGGCTGTCAGGAACCGCTGCACCAGCGGCTGGATGGTGGGCAGGGAGGCTCCCGTGGCGATCGCCAGCACCGCTACCGCCGGGAACGTAACCCCCACCTCCTGGAAAAACTGATACTGTTCACGGCGCGTCAGAGCAGTGAGGTTGTCTTCTCTAAGCTGGGGGCGAACCCGTAGTAGGGTAAGAATAGCCTGAACCTCAGCTCGGCTACACTTCAGCGTCCACAATTCCGTTTCTGCAACGTCGGGATCGGGGGATACCAGGCACGACAGCTTGGCCACTTTGAACCAGCTCCTTCCGGTGCCTGCTGCCTGCTGCTGGTCGCGCACCCACCCAGTCAGGGCTTCATCAAACGCTGGATGGACTTGCACCAGGGCGATCGCCGCTTCATCCATACGGGCAATCCAGGCCAGTCCGATGCGATTAGCATGGGGCAGCCAGATATCCAGCAGGCCATCCTCCCAGGCCTGCGTCAGCATGGGCGTCCCCCGCTGACTGCTGAGCAGGTAGCTGAGTTCGGCATGAACCCGCTCGGGGGCCACCTGTTTGAGCAGGGCCGCCAGGTGGCGAATAGTTTCCTGGGTTTGACCCGCGATGTGAAAGTCAAGCTGGGCCGCCTGTCGATAGGCTCGCAGGAGCCGCAGCGGGTCATCCTGCAAGTTTTCCAGGCTGATCATGCGCAGGCAGCGTCGCTTGAGGTCATCACAGCCTCCCAGCGGGTCATAGAAGGTGGCAGTATGGGGGTGATAGGCGATCGCATTGATGGTAAAGTCCCGTCGCCTCAGGTCAACATCCAGCGTTTCGCCAACCTGCTGGGCAAAGTCGGCAGTAGCCTGCTCGAACACCACCCGCGCGATGTGGCGCTCGGCGTCGAGTAGCACAAATCCGGCTTTGTAAGTGTGGGCGATCGCTCGGGCCGTTTTGACGGCTCCACTGGGCAATACAAAGTCCAGGTCCAGGTGGCGGGTTTGCCGCCCCAGTAAACCATCCCGAACGCTTCCTCCAACTAGATAAGCTGATGCGGGCAGATCCTGCAGCTTAAACGGCCAGGAATGGGGAGTAAGTGCAGGTGCGGTGAAGGATGGGTCAAGTTGGAGGGGGGTCGCATGAATAGTCAAAGTTTTCAGATCAGAGCCTTCCAGGCTACAGCCAAGTCCAAACCAGAGCTGGGTTGGAACCTTTGCTTCCCGCTGGGAAAGTTCAGGTTCTAACCCAGACTAAAGTCTATCAACAGCCTATCTCATCTCATCGGGTCGCGTAGCGAAAATCTTCCTGCCCCGTCTGGCCATTATGAGGCTAGAGTAGAGGGATGATTAGAGGTGGTCTGGACGGGCAACCCTTGCTCGCGGTGCGTGGGACTTACGGGGTTTGAGCAGGCGAGAGCCGCAGGATTGAGGAATATTCATTTGAGTTTGGCATGAGCGGTTCCTTCGAAGACGAACAGAAAGACAAACGGCAAAATAAGCAATCCCAGCGTTATTCCCAAGCGCCAGATGACTGTCTCAACGCCGCTGCTGAATCTTCAGCTAAGTCCTCATCAGACGCTTTGGACGCTGACTGGGACGATGTCGATCAGTCCCTCACCTTGCAATCGGATGTCCAGGAGCTATCCTCCCCTCCCCCCGAACTTCTCCCCAGCGGGCAAGCGGACAACCCCACACTCCAGCCTCCCCAAATTCAGACGACCGGCTCTCCTCTAAGTCTGGTGGAAACGGCTTTTCTGGCGAGTACGGCCAGTCTACTCTGGCTGATTAGCTATTACCTGAGCATTGGCCCCTGGATGCGGATTGTTTTTCCCACACCCATCGCCCTAGCTTACTTGCGCTGGGGGCAACGGGCCGCCTGGATGTCGGCGATCGTCTCCTGTCTCCTGCTTTCGGTGTTGATGGGGCCATACCTCAGCCTGTTGTTTCTGGTGCCCTATGGGCTGCTGGGGGTGCAGTTGGGTGCCCTCTGGAAGCACCGAATCGGCTGGCCGTTGTCGGTGGTCATGGGTACCATTGTGGCTACCTTTAGCTTTTTCTTTCGCATCTGGCTCCTCTCTGGCTTTCTGGGGGAAGATGTCTGGGTTTATCTAACGGGGCGCATTACCGACCTGCTGGAGTGGTTTTCCACCCTGTTGGTAGATTGGGGAATTTTAGGAGTGGGGATGCTGGGACAGCCCGATCTGGTGCTAGTGCAGCTTGCCACCATCGCTATGGTTGTCTGTAGTGACGTGATTTACCTGTTCACGGTACATCTGGCCGCCTGGCTCATGCTAGAGCGGCTGGGCAATCCCATCCCCGATCCGCCGCGCTGGGTGCAGGTGCTGCTTGATGAAGCCGACTGATGCGATCGCCTCCCTCATTCGGGTTCACACCCGACAGGACATTGGTTTACCCTGGTTAGCGCGATTTCAAGGCTGCCGTCCGCTGTGTGTGTGTGTGCTCGGGTTTACCGAGACGGGGCTGATTCCGGGAATCTCGGCGGCGGGGGCAACCCCAGCCGATCGCCAGTTTACTGCGATCGCCGATGCTGAATTTTTATATCACGGCCCTCAGCCACGGCCTACCTTTCCGCTGCCACCCCTCCAGGCTGGAGCGTCCCCGGTGCTCATTTCGCGGGCGGTAATTGCCCATCAGGGGATTCCCCTGCAAATCTTTAATGCTGGATTGCCGATTCCGCCTGCCATGCCCCACGTAGATTTGGGCGGCCAGCCCGCCCGCTGCCTGAGTCAGGGAAATGCCCTCGACCTGGCCGTGGTGGATCATCTCTTTCACCAGGGGTTGACCTGGGGAAACAAACTAGCTGCCGCCTGCCCCCAAAGCTATCTCATCCTGGGAGAATGCGTGGTGGGTGGCACCACTACGGCCCTGGCCTTACTCACGGGATTGGGCTGGGCAGCGGGCGGCAAAGTCAACAGCAGCCATCCGGTGTGCAATCACCAGCAAAAACAGGCCGTGGTGGCTGCCGGACTGCAGCGCCTCGCCCACCGGGGGATTTCCCTGGATGGCTTGTCTCCCCTCCAGGTAGTGGCAGCAGTAGGAGACCCCATGCAGCCAGTGGTAGCAGGCATGGCGATCGCCGCCAGTCAAACCTGTGGCGTCCTGCTGGCAGGGGGTACCCAAATGCTGGCGGTGTATGCCCTGATCCGGGCGATCGCCACCACCGAAAGGCTTCCCTATTCCCCCGAAAACACTGTTGTGGGCACCACCCGCTGGGTGGCCAGTGACCCCACGGGCGACACGGTAGGTCTAGCTGAAATGCTGTCCGCCCCCCTGCTGGCTACCCAGATGCGGTTTACCAAATCTCGCTATCGGCAATTGCGGGCCTACGAGGAGGGCTTTGTAAAAGAAGGGGTGGCTGCAGGGGGTTGTGCGATCGCTGCGACTCTCCACCAGGGGTGGGATCAGACGACCCTCCTACAGGCCGTTGAGGCACTGGCTGAGCGCCACCAAGAAACCACGAAAACTTAGCGGATGCGGCGGGCCAGGAGCTGTTCTTCAAGGGCGGCAATCCGGTTGTAGGCTGCCGTGAGCTGGGCCGTGAGCCGCTGGGTTTGCACTTCTGGGGAAAGTACGTGATCAGAGCGCGTTCCATCAGGCTCTGAAAATCCGTCTTCGATAAGAATGTCTTTGTGCCGAATGCCCTCACCTAAGCCAACCGTGGGACGAATTGCTGGACGTCCATAAGGGCGATCGCCCGCAGTGGTATCCTCCGATGTAGGGCGCAGGCTTAAATCTCCCAAAGCGGCTGAGATTTTGTCGTTTAACTGCTCGATCTTTTCGTACAGAGCGTCAATTTTGTTGCTTAAGATAGTGATCTGATTCTGAAGTAAATCCATTTGACGCCTTTGATGTTCAACAATTTTGGGCACTTTCATTCACTATCATAGGAAGCGAATGCTCGAAGACCCGGTTATTCCTGAATCATTTAACCTTTAATGTTTTCTCAAGCATTTGTTTGGGTGGAGCCATTTTCGAATGCTACGTCTGGGTTAGGTTCTGAATGTCTATACGAATTGCCCTATTTTTGCATGGCAAAACCTGCCGGAAGTAAGGATGAAGGCTTAAGCTTTTCTTTAATAAAAATCCACCTGAAATTATTAGAAATTTTACGTATGGCGTTACGCTTTCGCGTTAAGACATTCAAGAGGTGTGGAACCCCCGCGTCGCGGGGGTTCCACACTCAAACCTTAGCCCCCGTAGGGCTATAGGAAGCAGACGCCCTCTGTGGACGCCAACTGCCAAAGGTAAGCAAGAGTGGGCAAATCAGTCCTGGGACGGACTCATGCAGAAACTGGGGGCAAACAGACGAATGCCCCCAGTTCGGGATTTTATGCAGCAGGATTTTAAATTCAAATAAACAGACCTGACGCACTGCGCCCCGCATCCTGAGGTTTTAGGTGGGTGGGCACCGAAGGGTATCAACCTGAGGCGGGGCAGGTGCTATCCGTGAGCTGTCAACAATTCTTCGAAGGTTGATTTGAGCCGCCGCAGGAGCGATCGCCCCGCCCGCAGTGCCTCAACCAGCTCGGCCTTGGGTGACGTGGGTTCGGTTTTGCCGAGGGCACGGTCATAGCTGGAATAGCACTCGTCATAAAGACCCAGATAGTTAAGCGCCACCCCTCGAAAAATCCAGGCTTCGCGGTTGCGAGGCTCTAGTTCCACTGCCCGATTGCAGGACGCCAATGCCGCGTCGTACTGCTTCAAATGGAGCTGGGTTACCCCCTGGAAAATCCATACATCTGCCGCATCAGGGCGCAGAGCCAGGGCCTGACGAAAACACTCCAGCGCTTGTAGATAATGCCCCAAGTTAGCCAACGTTTCACCCTGCTGGCGTAAAAATCGATACTCGTGATCTGGCGACTGGTGAAAGCGGGAGGCGGAAGAGGACTGACTGTTGATGCTAACCATAGTTGCGTTGGGATGCCTTAACACCGTTCAAGCTACCTGTCATCTACACTACCCAATCTTAACCGAAATTTTGCAAAACACCCGGTAAGAACCCGGTAAGAACTTCATTAGAGCTTCATAAATGAGCCACCGTCAAGAACAGTGTGCCGCTAGTTTGATCTGACCACCGGCAGGCTCACGCGGGCAGAGCAGGAAATGCCCCACCAGCAGTACGGCAAGGTTTGGGTTTGGGTTAGAGCTGAAAGTTGAAAATGATACACGGCTAGCGCCTGAGGCGATCGCCCCCTTCAGCACCAAGAGTTGGATGGTAATGCCCAGCTTACTGTAATCCTCAGGGGATGGTGATGCCCAGCAATGGTGATGCTCAGCAATGGTGATGCCCAGGGGGTGGTGATGCACCCCTGATCCATGGGGTTGTCCTAGCGACGGACTTTATAGTTTCGTTACAGTTTTAAAGAACTGGACGACTGAATCGGTGACGTTGCAGCAGGCGATCGCTAGAATGAGGAGTCACAACCCGTGCTAAGTTTCCTCTATTACTTATACGATATAGTCTTTTCACACTATCCTTTTATAAATTTGGTCTTTACAAATCGGCTTTCGTCCAGAAAGGACAGGATGATTATCCAGTATTTATTCTGGCGAACCCTATGTGCTGAAGCGATAAGCTTTTACTAAA
>JAYKGU010000256.1:0-26703 GCA_035285585.1 Synechococcales cyanobacterium | reverse complement strand
TTGGGAGAACAGCACAACAATTCCCGCATCCGTAGCTCAAAAAGCAGATGAAACCGGGGTCTGCTTAGGTCTGGAACACTGGCGAGAACTGACGACAATACAACGTTTTGCGCTAATCAAGCTCAGTCGCTCTAGTCATGAAAATCGTAACTTTCTGCCCGCCCTTAGAGAGTTTCAAGTGATTTAATGGCCTTTGATCAGTACGGTCGCAACATCAGCTACTTAAGAGCTTCACAAGTAAATCTTTAATGTACATTTGTCCGTTAAGCGGGCGGGGGGAATCGAACCCCCATCATCAGCTTGGAAGGCTGAGGTTTTACCACTAAACTACGCCCGCAGATCAAGTCTTAGAGAGACTAACAATTTTCCAGCCATGTGAGCTGGATTCATGCCTGAATATACAGATTAGCACATATGCTGTGGCATGGATACTGGGGCAGCATTTGCAAAACCAGAAATTTTATCGCCTTACGCCATGGCATTAAGGGTTTTCGCTTAAAGTAGGACAAGATTAGCGGGAAAGTGGGACGCGCCACTTTCCCGCTTTAAGTTGATACCCCGCCTTAGCATTAGGACATTAATTATGGGTAAATCCTGCATACTGCGGGGGATTCATTCAGCGCCCATCAAATAAGTTGAAGTCGCATCTGAGGAAGAAACTTGCTGACCACTCTCAGGAATTACATGGCCAGCAAGTCTTCCAGCGCATCTAGAGCTTCGCATTTGGGCGGAGCAGACTGGGAGCGGGCCATTTCTGGAGGGGCGATCGCCATCAGCCCTGCAGGAGAAGGGGGATAGGCCGACGCTTCAGGGGGCAGGGGATGGCGACCATACAGATATTCATCAGCATAGCGGCGGAAGACAGCTTCAACGGCGGCACGGGCGTTTTTCAGACCCCATTCTGCGGCAATTAGCTGGGCTTTCTCAATGACATCTGAGCTAAGTCTTACTTTGTTGTCATACATAATTGGGTATCACTCGTCAGCAAAAACAAACCCCGGACGTTGGCAAATTGTGGATCGCCCATCACCGTGAACAGCTTACGT
Source organism: Synechococcales cyanobacterium (assembly GCA_035285585.1). Lineage (GTDB taxonomy): Bacteria > Cyanobacteriota > Cyanobacteriia > CAKZMO01 > CAKZMO01 > JAYKGU01. The sequence goes on along the minus strand of JAYKGU010000256.1, from coordinate 25,657 downwards.
CCGGCCAGCCGTTCCGAGATGAGATGGGAGCCACCCCCCGTCACCAGAAATTTGGTTACCCGCGCCATGTAGGGGGTGTATTGGGCCTTCACCGTTTGGAAAATGCCTTTGAACCAGGGATCCAGGTGCTCATCCAGCCAGGAGTCCCAGGACAATCCAGTATCGGCGTAGGCATGGCCGGTACGAAAGCCATCCATCACAATACTGGGGTCAACGGTGGTGCCCAGGGCATCGGTCAGGCGGCGATCAAAGCTGATGGAAACAGCCAGTTCGTAAGAGCCGCCGCGATTCATTACATTTTCGTCGATGACTTCTCCTTCGGCGTCTACCAGCCGGGTGAGCCAGGTGCCCCCGCCAATGTCGATGACAATGGTGTAGCCGGTATCGGGGATATAACCCTCACTTTTGGCGTAGTGGTAGGCCCCCATCCCTTCCCGCTCCACTTCGACGGATTCCACCTTGACGCGAAATTCAATGTCGTTGCGAATAAACTCGTGGGTACCCAAGAGCTGCTCCTGAATAGCCTCCGCGTGCTTACCCGGTTCGGGGGTGGAGACCAGCAAATTTAGCGGAAATTCGCTCAAAACGCCGTTAATGGGTTCTAAACAAGCATAGAGGTGCAGCCGCGCCAGCTCAATCTTATTCTCGATGACGGTCTGCTGCTGGCGGCGATACTTATAAGCCTGCGCGCCGAAGTGGAACCGTGCGCCGCTCGGTAGCTCAATCAGGGGGGAGGCATCTGACCAGCTCACCGCATCCCGCCCCTGGGGGAGCTGGTAGCGAACGGAGCGAATGGCTTTGGGATGGCCAATGCCGTCAAAAAACTTCAGGTCGTAATTACCCGCATCCAGGGCCAGGGTACGGATGGCGGTCTTTTCGGCGGATGGGGAAGCGGTGCGGCTGGTCCGCCCTTTACTATCTCGTCGTTGTCTGGTAGCTGTAGTCATGGGTGGTTACTCCAGATGGGTAAATTTGTCCCCAAGCGGTACAGATGCACTATAGCATTCCCACCCCGGATTAGATCAAGGGCACTAGTGGATTTTTGTAAATTCAAAATTTGGTTGGGTGATCTCTGGCGGCGAAAATGCCGGGTGCTGCCCTACTTATTCGTCTAGATGCTCGGCTACCTCACGGTAGAGGTTAATGATATGGGCGTCTGCCAGGCTGTAGTAGACGTTGCGGCCCTGGCGGCGGTACTTGACCAGGCGTTGCGATCGCAACACTCGCAGTTGGTGCGACACGGCGGACTCACCCATTTTTACGATCGCCGCCAGATCGCAGACACAGAGTTCTTGTTGGGCCAGGGCCGACAGAAGCTTGAGCCGATGAGGATCGGAGAGCACCCCAAAAAACTCTGCCATGCGCTGGGCCTGCTCGGTTCCCAGAACCCCTCGCTGCACCTGCCGCACGTTATCCAGATGCACGAGTGGGGTGGCGCAACCGGGCACGTCATCGGCGGCGGCTGGCTTGTTTAAGGAACCAGGATTATCCATTATGAGTTTGTTCTCAGTGACTGCTTCCATGATACTGAGAATCATTACCACCTGAATACCTGTTCAGGTAATTAGAGATTCAGGCAGGTTTTTAACCAACTGACGCCTGCATCCGGTTCCCATCGCCCCGCTGGGAATGCTTGCGGGAGGCTCTGTGGCCGGAGTGTGAGCTGGAGGCTCTCTACTCAATTCCCCAGCGGAGCCAGGGAACCAGAAGAAAAAATATAAAAAGCCAGGGAGTCAGGAGATTTTTGAGAATGATCCTACCGGACGACGTAGGGGCAAATGGCCATTTGCCCTTACCAAACGTTCAACCGAGGGTAAGTTTTTTCCTGGAAATCTCCTCAGAAAAAAACAGGATGAATTTCGAAATAAAAATGAATGGAATGTGAATCAAGAATGAAAGCTCTTTCCTGAATAGGGAATGAGGAAAAACAAGTTTTCAAAACTCCATCTTTTGGGTTATGATTGAACCGAAATGAAGGGGAGTAGCTACAGATTACCTGTTGCCCAATCATCCTTGATGCATTGTTGAATCGATCTTTTAATCGATCTGAAATTGGATTTTCTGGCGCTGGGCTTTCCAGTAGTTAGAGGGTCGATTGTAGATTGTCCAAAAGGTCAAAGGGCTGTCTAAGGAGAGAGTCGGATCAAGGGTGCGTTGTTTAACAGGGATCTGCCGTCTGGATCAACATGCTGGTGATGAGCCTGGTTCAGACCGTAAGCAATTAGCTTAGTAAGCGAGACCTTCACTGAGTCCACGGCTGGAGTGGGCTTGGTGAGGTCTGTCTCAACGCTCATCATGCTCAATCCAGTCTCCATCCTGCCGAAAAACCTCAGGAGAGCTGTTTGGAGTAAGCATGAGCATGATTACTGGATTTACCGCAGGTTTGTTACTCATTACCCTATCCGAATTAGGTGATAAAACCTTTTTTATTGGGGCGATTTTGGCTATGCGCCATCCCCGCCGCTGGGTATTTTTAGGGGTTACTTTAGCCCTGGCTGGGATGACCGTTCTTTCCGTTGGCCTGGGGCAGGTGGCGGCGCTGCTGCCTCAGCATTATGTGCGTGCGGTGGCGATCGCCCTTTTCTTTGGTTTTGGCTTCAAGCTTCTTTACGATGCCAGCCGCTTATCGCCGCAAGACTGCATGGCGGGTGAGCAAACGGAAGCCCTGGAAGCCGTCAAAGGCTGCTCCCAACTACAGCAGGCCAATCTGCTGGGGCGCATGGTGGTCATGGAAGCCCTGGCCCTCACCTTTGTCGCGGAGTGGGGCGATCGCACCCAGATTGCCACCATGACCCTGGCGACCACCAACCATCCCCTAGGGGTCATCGTTGGGGCTACCCTGGGCCATGCCATTTGTGCGGCCATTGCCATCACCGTGGGGCGAATGGTGGCGGGCTGCATCTCCGAGCGCCTGCTCACGGCCCTGGGGGGCGGCCTGTTTATTCTCTTTGGCGTGGTGATGGCTGCGGGCGGGATGTGAGGAGATCCGGGTACCAACTTAAAGTAGGAAATCCTGGTTGGACAGAATCCAGAATCCAGGAGTCGGAATTTAGGAGAGAGCTGACTTCTGGCTCCTGACTCCTGAATTCTATTCTTGGGAAAGTGTCCCGCCTTATGTTTATACCCAGGAGGTCCTTCAATCCGAGGGAGGGTCGGGCAAGCGCTTACTGGATCAGGACATCGGCGATCGCCTCGGCCCCGAAGCGAATTACATCGGTGCAGGGCAGACCGGTTTCCTGGTGGGCCTGCTCAATGGCGGCCTTGGCTGCGGCTTCTGGAAGATGAAAGGTATTGAGGGCGATCGCCGCCACTTTTACTGGCGCAAAAGCACCCCCTGCCCCAGCCACCGTTTCGTAGACCCGGATTGCCTCTGGTAGGGGTGGGATGGGAAAGTCTGGCAAATCGCGAATATGGGCCTGCCCCGCCCGATGCACCAGCACCAGATGGGTGGGCTGGCTGCCGCGGATGAGGGGCAGGGTAGCGGTCGACCCCGGATGCATCAGCGATCCCTGGCCTTCCACAAAGAGAATGTCGTGGTCTTGGCCGTACTTGATCACCAGTTGCTCCACCGCCCCCGCCGCAAAGTCGATGCGCACCGCATCCAGGGGAATGCCGTCTTCCCCCAGCATCAGCCCCGTCTGGCCCGTGGCGAGAAAGCGCGATCGCAGCCCCCGTTCCCGACAGACCCGATGCAGTTCCAGGCAGGTCGACATCTTGCCCACGCTCATATCTGTACCCACCGCCAGCACCCGCCGACAGGGGAGCGATCGCGCCCGCCCCTGGCCAATGGTCAAGCCCGCTGGCTCCCGCCGCACGTCCCAGATCCACTGGTCGGCCTTCACGATTTTGAACAAAGGATCAGACGCCATCGGCGTGTGCAGCCCGTTGACCACCGATAATCCAGCGGCAACGGCGGTTTGAATCTCTTGCTTCCAGGGGTCGGGGAGCGCCCCGCCCGAAGGCGCAATGCCAATGGCCAGCACATCCGGCTGAAATGCCAGGGCATCCGCCACCGACGCCACAATGGGAATGTCTCGCCCAATCCCCACCAGATCAGCCAGGGACTGGCCCACACTGGACTGATCAATCACCGCCACAATGGGCAGCTCGCTATATCGCAGGAGGGAAATACCCGTCTTGCCACCCGCTCCCGTGAGTCCGTCGTGGAGGAGAATGGCCAGTCGATGGTGGGGTTGCAGCATAGGTAAGGTATCTGGTGATGATGAACAAATCTATCTCAAATGATTATGCCGAAAGGCCCTGGGATTTTGGCGGCAAATCTCTTCCAATGGAGAAAGAATGCCGTCTCATTGAGGATGTTTAACAAATGATGCAACAGTCACTCCAATCGCGCACAACCATTGGCTGGTCGCTGGTAACCTCCGGTGTGGTCACCCTCTTGCTGAAGCTTTTGCCCTTTGATTCGCTCTGGTGGGGGTTTGGACTGCTGATCGCTGGTGGCATTATTCTGTACCTGCGTAAGAATTATTAGGGTCACGGATTTAATAAGTAGAACTGCATTGAAAAACGAAGGTTAGAAAACCGGGGCGCTCCCCCGGTTTTCTAACATGTATTTAATTGTGCTGACCTACTTAGGGTGAAATTCCTGGGGTAGGGGGACGGAATTCCATCCCCCCACGGGTCGCCAATACCTCTTCCCAAGGGGGGCTTTCGATCGGCTTCCTCCCTTGATTCAGAAGGGCTGAGGGGATCACCTGGTGCCCTAGTGCAACGCATCTCCTGAAGGCCGCCACCGCACGCCCAGGCCGGGCTGATCTGGGGGGATCAAGCAGCCATGCTCCAGGGTTGCACCGACGAAAGGATCGTCCTTGAGATTGAGGTGGCTGTCCAGATCCAGATGGTCTGCGAAGGGGGCAAGCTGGGCCGCCGCTGTATTGGCCAGGGCGCTATCGGAGTAGCAGCCAAACATCACCTGGAGACCGTGGGCGCGAGCGGTGTGAATCATCCGCTGGGCCTCCGTCAAGCCCCCCGACTTCATCAGCTTGATGTTGATGCCGTGGACGCGATCGCCCAGTTTCGGAATGGCTCGACTGGTGAAGCAGCTCTCATCCACGAAAATCGGCAGGGGCGACTCCCGATAGAGACGGGGCAGTTCATCCTCCGCACCGTGGGCCAGAGGCTGCTCAATGTAAGTCACTCCCTGGTCAGCCAGCCAGTGGCTCATGGCGATCGCGTCCTCCGTATTCCAGCCGCCGTTGGCGTCCACACTCACCTTCACGTCTGGGGAGATATCCGCCAGAATTGCCCGGAGCATGGCCTGATCGGCTTCCGTGCCTGCAGGACTGCCCAGCTTCACCTTAACGGCCCGCACCGTGACGGACTGTTGCCAGTGATGCAGTCGGGCGCGGGCCTGCTCGGGGGAACTGATGCCAATGGTGACGGAGGTAGGCACAATGCGCTGGCGATCGCCCCCCCAGAGCCGCCACAGGGGCACTCCCAGCCGCTTACCAATCCAGTCGTGCATCGCCAGATCCAGGGCAGCACGGGCGGCGGAGGGCATTTGCTGCTCGTGCAAAATTTGCTGAACGGCCTGCTGGTCGAAGGGGGTGAGGGAAGCCAGCGCTGGGGCCACCTGCTCCAGGCTGGCCACGATCCCCTCGGTAGTCTGGGATCGTCCCACGGAGAAGGGAGTCGCCTCCCCCCAGCCCTCCAGGCCATCCTGCTGGAGGATCAGCCAGACATTGGTGCTGGCCGACGCCGTGCCCCGGCTGATGGTGAGGGCAAACTGTTTGTGGACGGTGAAGGGGCGAATTTGCAGGTGCATGGGGCAGAATTTGGTAACCAGCTAGACAAAATTTGACGACGGTTGCTAGATTGGGGGCACGTTGCCGGAGGAGTTACGGATTGTATCCCGATGGGTGATCCGACGTAGGTTTTGACGTAGAATGCTTAATTGGCGGAGGTTTGGGTTTTGAACTTGAGCGATCGCGACTATACACTAATCCTGGACAAGAGCGGCAGCATGTCCACCCCTGACCAGCGGGGGGGGCGTAGCCGCTGGCAAGAGGCCGAAGAATCGACCCTGGCTCTGGCCAGACGCTGCGAGCAGTTTGATCCCGATGGTATCACTGTCTACACCTTCTCCAGTCGCTTCCGGAGATACGACGAGGTCAACTCCAGCAAGGTCAGCCAGATCTTTATGGAAAATGACCCCATGGGCACCACCAACCTGGCGGCGGTGCTGAAAGATGCCACCGATCAATATTTTCAGCGCAAGGCCGCTGGCCAGACCAAGCCCGGTGGGGAGACTATCCTGGTAATTACGGACGGCGAACCGGACGACCGCAAGGCCGTCATGAAGGTGATTATTGACGCCAGCCGCCAGATGGACCGGGACGAAGAGCTGGCCATTTCTTTTGTGCAAATTGGCTCCGATGCCCAGGCTACCCGTTTCCTCAAGGCCCTGGATGATGACCTCCAGTCGGTGGGGGCTAAGTTTGACATCTGCGACACCGTGACCATCGAAGAGATGGGCGACATGAGCGTGGCGGAGGTACTCCTCAACGCCATTCAGGACTAGGAACAGCGCTCACCCAACGGTACTGCCAATAGCTACCAAGTCCATGACAGACCCGATCGATGAACTCCTGGCCCAGATTAAGGCAGAAGACGAGGGAGGGGCAAGCGCACCCCAGTCTCCGCCATCCCCAATGCCTCCGGCTAAACCTGTTTCCTCCTCCTCGCCAGCGGGTGCAGCCGACGGGCCAAAATCCGTTGACGATTTGCTAGCCAATATTGAGGGTTCTTCCCCAGCCCCTCCATCCATGCCGTCGCCAGTGGAGCAGTATCGGCGATCGCCCCCATCTACCTTCTCCCCGGACATCGGTTCTCCCTCGCTGCAGAGTTTTCCAGGGGCGATCGCCCCCACGGATCCAGCCCTTGCCCAGCTCAAAGCCCAGTATGAGGAAGCCGAGCAGGAGGCAGCCCGCCAGCGCCAGCAGCAGCAGGCAGCCGAACAGCGCCAGCGGGAAGAACAGGCTCGCCAGCAGCGGGCGGCTCTGGTGAAGCAGGCGGAGGAGTGGCTCAAGAACCTTGATCCCCGAAGTGGTGAAGCAATTTGGTTTGAAGAGCTGGCAGAAAAGTATCCCTCCCGGCTGGAGGCGGCGATTGATTATTTGGCGATCGAGTCCGGTTCCGAATCTAACGGTTAGGCAATTTCAAAAAACAATCTACAAAGTTGATCGGCGACCTGTAGAGGCGAGCGTTTCCCCGCAGCATTGTTTTTGCACCAAGGGCGTAGATTTAACGAAGATCAAATATTTGGACAAGAGATAACCACCTCTTAAAGCCCAGTTAAACTTTGCCGCCCTCTCCTTAACTTTCAGCGTCTACTTGCTCTACATTCAATGACCTTCCCAGCTCCTTCTTAACCAGTTGATACCTTGACTATTAACCTGGTTACCGTATGATATTCAAGACGCAGCCGGTATCTTTGCTACGCTTCTTTGATTCCCTCTAAGGTCAGATTATTTTCAAAATTTCATCCAAAAACTCGATTGGGGTTTTTGGGGATTCACCCGCAGGCGTAACGTCTTGGCAAGAGAACTCGTTCGCCACTTCAAATAGTCCTTTTCTACCTATTTTCCCCGCCCTTCTCTGCAAGTTTTGATACCAAAACGGTGCTTTGCTGGCAATCATCCAGGAAATAGGAAAGAGGCTGAAAGCCCCATTTTCAATTGTCATTTACCCAGTTGGTAGTCATCGCCCCAGTGGCTTTGTTCTGGTAACAACTGCTGAGGAGATGAGGGATCGAATTACTTCAATTGAGGAACTGTAACTATGGTCGCAACCCCCCCCAAGCAAACAGAGGATGTTTCCATCAGCCCCTTTGGTCAGGCCCGTGCCACAGTTGAAGGCGCGCCTTTGGGTGCCGAAGAATTGCAGAAACTCCATGCCTTCTGGCGAGCCAGTAACTACCTGGCGGTTGGCATGATTTATCTGCGGGAAAATCCCCTGCTCCGGGAACCCCTCAAGCCCGAACACATCAAGCAGCGCCTTCTGGGCCACTGGGGTTCCAGCCCCGGCATTAGCTTTCTCTACACCCACATGAACCGCATCATTAAAAAATTCGACCAGGAAATGCTGTTCATGGTGGGGGCTGGCCATGGTGCCCCCGGATTCCTCGGCCCCTGCTACCTGGAGGGCAGCTATTCCAACTACTATCCCGAATGCAGCGAAGACCTGGAGGGGATGCAACAGTTCTTCAAGCAATTTTCCTTCCCTGGTGGCATCGGCAGCCACTGCACCCCCGAAACCCCCGGCTCCATCCACGAAGGGGGTGAGCTGGGCTACAGCCTTTCCCATGCCTTTGGAGCGGCGTTTGATAACCCCGACCTGATTGTGGTAGCCATGCCGGGAGACGGAGAATCAGAAACCGGCCCATTGGCCACCTCCTGGCACTCCAACAAGTTCCTCAACCCGATTCGGGACGGGGCCGTGCTGCCCGTGCTGCACCTGAACGGCTACAAGATCAACACCCCGACGATTCTCTCCCGCATCAGCCACCGGGAGCTGAAGGCCCTGTTTGAGGGCTACGGCTACGAACCCTACTTTGTGGAAGGCTCCGATCCCGAATCCATGCACCAGGCCATGGCGGCCACCCTGGATCACTGCGTTGCCAAAATCCACAGCATTCAGCAGGAAGCCCGCTCCAGCGGCGTGGCCACCCGGCCCATCTGGCCCATGATTGTCCTGCGCACGCCCAAGGGCTGGACGGGGCCGGCCACGGTGGACGGTCGCAAGGTGGAGGGCTACTGGCGAGCGCACCAGGTACCCATGGGCGGCATGCACAATAATCCCGAGCACCTGAAGCAGCTGGAAGCCTGGATGCGCAGCTACCTCCCAGAGGAACTGTTCGATGAGAACGGTGTGGTGCTGCCAGAAATTCGGGAAATGGCTCCTGAGGGCATCCGACGGCTGGGATCGACGCCCTACGCTAATGGTGGCCTGCTGCGCCGGGATCTGAAAATGCCCGACTTCCGCAAGTACGAGGTACAGGTGGAGAAGCCGGGGATCATTGAGGTGGAGAACACCCGGCCCCTGGGCGTCTTCCTGCGGGACGTGATGAAGTGCAACATGACCAACTTCCGGGTGTTTGGCCCCGACGAAAACACCTCCAATAAGCTGAACGCGGTGTATGAGGTCAGCAAGAAGTTCTGGATTGCCGACTACCTGCCGGAGGACGAGGACGGCGGCGAACTCTCCCCCGACGGTCGGGTGATGGAGATGCTCAGCGAGCACACCCTGGAGGGCTGGCTGGAGGGCTATCTGCTCACGGGGCGGCACGGCTTCTTCTCCACCTACGAATCCTTTGTCCACGTGATTGACTCCATGTTCAACCAGCACGCCAAGTGGCTGGAGATCTGCAACCACATCCACTGGCGTGAGAAGATCCCCTCCCTCAACCTGCTGATTACCTCCACCGTGTGGCGGCAGGATCACAATGGCTTTACCCACCAGGATCCCGGCTTCCTGGACGTGGTGTTGAACAAGAGTCCGGACGTGGTGCGCATCTATCTGCCCCCCGACGTCAACACCCTGCTGTCGGTGGCGGATCACTGCCTGCGTAGTAAGAACTACGTCAACGTCATCGTGTCCGACAAGCAGATGCACCTCCAGTATCACGATATGGAGGCGGCGATTAAGAACTGCACCAAGGGCATCGACATCTGGGAGTGGGCCAGCACCGATGAGGGCGTGGAGCCGGATGTGGTAATGGCCACCGCAGGCGACATCCCCACCCAGGAATCCCTGGCGGCCTCCTGCATCCTGCGTGAGCACTTCCCCGACCTGAAGATTCGCTTTATCAACGTCATCGACCTGTTCAAGCTCCAGCCCGAAAGCGAGCACCCCCACGGGTTGAGCGATCGCGACTTTGACAGCCTCTTTACCCTGGATAAGCCCATCATTTTCAACTTCCACGGCTACCCCTGGCTGATTCACCGCCTCACCTACCGCCGCACCAATCATAAGAACATGCACGTGCGCGGCTACAAGGAGAAGGGTAACATCAATACGCCCCTGGACCTGGCCATTCAGAACCAGATTGACCGCTTCAGCATCGCCATCGACGTGATTGACCGCATCCCCAGCCTCAAGGTGGCGGGTGCCCACGTCAAGGAAATGCTCAAGGACGAGCAGATCGCCTGCCGCGAATACGCCTATGAGCGCGGCGTGGATCGCCCGGACATTGTCAACTGGAAGTGGCCTTACTAGGGATCATGGATTTAATCAGGTGAAATTCCCGGTGTAGGGGCATGGCAATGCCCCTACGGGTCGGATAATTGGCAGGTTATTTAATTCACGATCCCAATTGACAGGTTATTTAATTCACGATCCCAGGCGCATGATGAATCAAAAGTTTTGAGCGAACTTTCTAATTCAAAACTCAAAACTCATACAGTCACGCCTATTTTTGGAGAAGACTGATGAACACAACCATTCAAACCATTCATGCCAGGGAGATCCTGGATTCTCGCGGCAATCCCACCGTGGAAGTGGACGTGGTGCTCCAGGACGGCAGCAAAGGGCGGGCGGCGGTGCCCTCTGGAGCCTCCACCGGCAGCCGGGAGGCCCTGGAGCTGCGGGATGGGGATGCGGGTCGCTATGGCGGTAAGGGCGTCCAGAAGGCGATCGCCAACGTCAACCAGACCATCGCCACCGCCCTCACCGGCCTGGACGCCGCCGACCAGACCGCCATCGACCAGAAAATGCTGGATATGGACGGCACAGAGACCAAGAGCAACCTGGGAGCCAACGCCATTCTGGGAGTTTCAATGGCCAGTGCTCGCGCCGCTGCCCTTTCTAAAGGGGTGCCCCTCTACCAGGCCCTGGATAACCCGGAGGCGAATCTGCTGCCCGTCCCCTGCTTCAACATCCTCAACGGGGGGATGCACGCCGACAACAGCGTGGACTTCCAGGAGTTCATGATTGCCCCCGTGGGGGCGGCCACCTTCTCTGAGGCGCTGCGCATGGGGGCGGAGGTCTACCACGCCCTCAAGGCCATCCTCAAAGGGAAGGGCTACGCTACGGGCATTGGCGATGAGGGCGGCTTTGCCCCCGACCTGAAGGCCAACCAGGAGGCCATTGAGCTGATCCTCCAGGGCATCGAGCGTGCGGGGCTGAAGGCAGGGGATCAGATGGCGATCGCCCTCGACCCGGCCACCACCGAACTCCACCAGGAGGACGGCACCTACCTGTTCTTCAAGTCCGACCAGAGCCGCAAAACCTCTGAGGAAATGGTTGACCTGTGGGAGAGCTGGGTGAACCAGTTTCCCATCATTTCCATAGAGGATGGTCTGGGGGAGAGTGACTGGGACGGCTGGAAGCTGCTGACCCAGCGGCTGGGCGATCGCATCCAGCTCGTAGGGGATGACGCCTTTGTCACCAATCCCGCCATTATTCGGCAGGCGATCGCCGATGGCGTGGGCAACTCTTCCCTGATCAAGGTCAACCAGATTGGCTCGGTCACCGAAACCCTCAAGGCCATCAACGACTCCAAGGCGGGCGGCTACACCTGCATGGTCAGCCACCGCTCCGGCGAAACCCCAGACGACTTCATTGCCGATCTGGTGGTGGCCACGGGCGTCGGCCAGATTAAGTCCGGTGCCCCCTGCCGGGGTGAGCGGCTGGCCAAATATAACCAGCTACTGCGCATTGAAGAGGAATTGGGCGATCGCGCGGTCTATGCAGGGCTGTCTGCCTTCAGGGCCAAACAACCCGTGGCCTGATTCTGGGCCTGATCGGTCAGAACCAAACACCCGCAGGGGCAAATGGCCCAATCGGTCAGAACCAAACACCCGCAGGGGCAAATGGCCATTTGCCCCTACACCTTCAGGGAAAATCGTTTGCCCATACGCCATGAAAAACCCACACCCTCCGTCAGACCAATCTGGGTTTGATATGATGCACCCATTCGCACCGATTTGATTGAGAAAAAACATGAGTATTGGTGAATCAAAATTTGCAATCCCCGCAGACGTGAAAGCCCTGATTCCTGAGGCCAAGCAAGCCGCCATCGTCCAGGCGTTTACCGAAATGGATAGCAACCAGGACGGCAAGATTGAGCTGGATGAATACCTTGACTTTTCCCTGGCCAAGGAGAAAGAGCGGCTCATGCAAACCTTTAATGGGGTAGACGCCGACGGGGATGGGTGCATCGAGTTTGAGGAATTTGTGGCGGCTACTGAACCCAACTTCCGCATCCTCAAAAAGTTTCAGGAACTGGACCTGGACCAAAACGGCCTGCTTTCAGTGGATGAGGCGATCGCCATTGCCCATCAACTCGTCCTGCCCCTAAGCAGCCAGCAGGTTCAAGCCATCATCACCAAAGCCGACCACGATGGGGATGGCCAGGTTACTTACTACGAATATCTGGGGGCGATCGCCCACATTGGCTTCCAGTAGGGTGGGCAGTGCCCACCTTTCCCGATTTTTTCTTTCCCTGTTGTTTTTGCCCTCCACCTACGATGGCTCCCACCGCTTCCCCACCCACCGCCACCGAACGGATTCAACGACACATTGAATCCATTTTTCCCGCCGTCACCGCTATCCCCGAAGCGTTTCGGCTCCCGGCTCCGGTTCACCAGCGGGAGTATTTGATCAGGGGATTTGTGCGCGATCGCAAATCAAACTTCCTTTCCACCGACTTCATCCTATAGTTGTTTCGTCGCAGGGCACAGCAATGTGTCCTTTTTGTTTTCCTGAGATTACCGGCCACTGCTCTATCACCGAGAGAACTATGAACACCCTGGAACTCTGGCAACGCTACGAAGACTGGCTCTACTTCCACGAAGGTCTAGAACTGTATCTGGACGTGAGCCGGATGCGGTTTGATGACGCCCTGGTGGAAACCCTCAAGCCCAGGTTCGAAAAAGCTTTCAAAGACATGGAAGCGCTGGAGGGTGGGGCGATCGCCAACCCCGACGAAAATCGCATGGTAGGCCACTACTGGCTGCGGGATCCGGAGCTGGCTCCAGCCAACCTCAAGCAGGAAATCGTAGAAACCCTGGAGCAGATTGAAACCTTTGTCAAGGGCATCCATGATGGCACCATCCATCCGCCAGAAGCGCCTAAGTTCACGGACATTCTCTCCATCGGTATCGGTGGCTCGGCTTTGGGACCGGAGTTTGTGGCCGAGGCCCTGGCTCCTGACTTCCCGCCGATGGGCATTTCCTTTATCGACAACACCGACCCGGCTGGGATCGATCGGGTCCTTAACCGCATGGTGGATCGGCTGAAGAGCACCCTGATCATCATCACCAGCAAGTCCGGGGGCACCCCCGAAACCCGCAACGGCATGCTGGAGGTGAAGCGCGTTTACGAGCAGCAGGGCCTGCACTTCCCGGCCCATGCCGTGGCCATCACCGTTCCTGGCAGCAAGATGGACGAGCTGGAGCGCGTGGAGGGCTGGCTGGCGGAGTTCCCCATGTTTGACTGGGTGGGGGGGCGTACTTCGGAAATGTCTGCTGTGGGCCTGCTTTCGGCCTCGTTGCTGGGAATTGACGTGCGATCGCTCCTGGTCGGGGCCAAAGAAATGGATATGGCCACCCGCAAGCCAGAGATCAAAGAGAATCCCGCCGCCCTCCTCGCTTTGGCCTGGTATGCGGCTGGCAACGGCAAAGGGGAGAAAGACATGGTGGTGCTGCCCTACAAGGACAGCCTGCTGCTGTTCTCCCGATACTTGCAGCAGCTGGTGATGGAATCCTTGGGCAAGGAGAAAGATTTGGACGGCAACACCGTCCACCAGGGCATCGCCGTGTATGGCAACAAAGGCTCCACCGACCAGCACGCCTACGTGCAGCAGCTCCGGGAAGGGGTGCCCAACTTCTTTGCGACTTTCATTGAAGTACTGGAGGATCGGCAGGGCGAATCCATGGAAGTCGAGTCAGAAGCGACCTCTGGGGACTTTCTTTCGGGCTTTCTCCAGGGAACCCGCCAGGCCCTTTATGAGAACCAGCGGGACTCCATTACTATCACTATTCCCCAGGTGAACCCCCGCATCGTGGGAGCTTTAATCGCCCTTTATGAGCGAGCCGTGGGTCTGTACGCTTCCCTGGTCAACATCAATGCCTACCACCAGCCAGGGGTCGAGGCCGGAAAGAAAGCCGCCGCCTCGGTGATAGAACTCCAGCGGCAGGTGTTGGCGACCCTCAAGGGGGCCGATCAGCCCCTGGATCTGGCCACCCTGGCCGAGAAGGCGGGAGCCGCTGAGAATATTGAAACCGTCTATAAAATCGTGCGCCACCTGGCGGCCAATCAGCGGGGGGTGACCTTACAGGGCGATCGCGCCAAACCGTCCAGCCTCCTGGTTTCGGTTCAGTAGCAAAATCTCTATTGGGGACTTAACCCATGAAAGTTGCCTTTTTCAGCACCAAATCCTACGATCGCCAGTCCTTTGAGACGGTGAACGCCAGCTATCATCATGAATTAACCTTCTTTGATGCCCAGCTCAATCCCAATACTGCGATCATCGCCGCTGGCTCTCCGGCGGTGTGCATGTTCGTCAACGACATTGCCAACGCGGCGGTGCTGGAAACCCTGGCGGCCCACGGCACCCGTTTGATCGCCCTGCGGTCTGCGGGGTTTAACACCGTTGATTTGCAGCGGGCCAGCGAACTGGACATCAAAGTGGTGCGGGTGCCCGCCTATTCTCCCTATGCCGTAGCCGAACACGCCGTTGCCCTGATCCTCACCCTCAACCGCAAACTTTACCGGGCCTACAACCGGGTGCGGGACGATAACTTTTCCCTGGAGGGGTTGCTGGGCTTTGACTTGCATGGCCGCACGGTGGGGGTGGTGGGTACGGGCAAAATTGGCATGGTGTTTGCCCAAATCATGCACGGGTTTGGCTGCACTTTGCTGGGCTATGATGCCTATCCCAACGATCAGTTTGAGGCGATCGCCCCCGCCCGCTATGTGGAGCTTCCAGAACTCCTGGAAAACTCCGATATCATCTCTCTCCACTGCCCCCTCCTGCCTACGACCCACCATCTGATCAATGCTAATACCATCGACCAGATGAAGCCGGGGGTGATGCTGATCAATACCAGCCGGGGAGGGCTGATTGATACCCCTGAGGTCATCAACGGCATCAAATCTGGCAAAATTGGCTATCTGGGCATTGACGTGTACGAGCAGGAGGATGACCTGTTCTTCCAAGACTTGTCCGATACCATTATCCAGGATGATACGTTCCAACTCCTCCAGTCTTTTCCCAATGTAGTGATTACGGCCCACCAGGCTTTCTTCACCCGTGACGCCCTGGAGAATATTGCCACCACTACCCTTGCAAATATCACTGACTTTGAGCAGGGCCACCCCCTCAAAAATGAGGTCGTCTACCATCCTCCCACCAAGGCTACTGTGTAGAGATTTTCGTTATCAACCAACTATAGGAGCACAACATTATGGTCACCATCGTTCCCGGCAATCTTCAAATCGAAGACGATCGCACCGGATTAAGCGTGGACACCCTGCGGCGAGCCATGGCCGATAACCTGTTTTATATACAGGGCAAGTATCCGGAAATTGCCACCAAAAATGACTTTTACATGGCCCTGGCCTACACGGTGCGCGATCGCCTCCTGCAAAAGTGGATCAACACCTCCCGCGCCTACGTCAAGCAGGATGTGCGGGTGGTTTGCTACCTTTCTGCTGAGTTTCTGCTGGGGCCTCACCTGGTTAACAACCTGATCAACCTGGATATCTACGACCAGATCAAGCAGGCGGTGGAAGAGTCGGGCCTGGATCTGCAGGAACTGGTGGAGCAGGAAGAAGAACCGGGGCTGGGCAATGGTGGCCTGGGACGGCTGGCGGCCTGCTACATGGATTCCCTCTCCAGCCTGGAAATTCCCGCCATCGGCTACGGCATTCGCTACGAATACGGCATCTTTGATCAGGAAATCCGTGATGGCTGGCAGGTGGAAATCACGGACAAGTGGCTGCAGTACGGCAATCCCTGGGAGATCGCCCGTCCGGATGTGTCCTTTCAGGTGAAGTTTGGCGGCTACACCGAGTCTTACACCGATGGGCAGGGAGCCTATCGGGTGCGGTGGGTGCCCCACGAAGTAGTCAAAGGTATTGCCTACGACACGCCGATTTTGGGCTATCGGGTCAACACCGCTAATGTGCTGCGCCTGTGGAAGGCGGAAGCTCCGGAATCCTTCGACTTTCAGGCATTCAACGTGGGGGATTACTACGGTGCCGTCGGTCAAAAGATCGTGTCCGAAAACATCACTAAAGTGCTGTATCCCAACGACGAGCCGATTCAGGGGAAGGAGCTGCGGCTGGAGCAACAGTATTTCTTTGTCTCCTGTTCCCTACAGGACATGATTCGGGTGCATTTGCTGAATGGCCGCAGTCTGGACAATTTCCATGAAAAGTTTGCCGTGCAGTTGAATGATACCCACCCGGCCATCGGTGTGGCAGAACTGATGCGCCTGCTGATTGACGAACACCACATGGACTGGGATCGGGCCTGGAACATCACCCGCAATACCTTTGCTTACACCAATCACACGCTGCTGCCTGAAGCACTGGAAAAGTGGAGCCTGGATCTGTTTGGCCGACTGCTGCCCCGCCATCTGCAAATCATCTATGAAATCAACCGTCACTTCATGGATGAAGTGCGCATCAAGTATCCCTTCGACCCCGACCGCCTCGCCCGCCTTTCTTTGATTGATGAGTCCGGCGAGCGCTATGTGCGCATGGCCAACCTGGCCTGTGTGGGCAGTCACGCCATCAACGGGGTTGCCGCTCTGCACAGCGAACTCTTGAAGGTGACTGTGCTGCGGGACTTTTACGAGCTTTCTCCCGAAAAGTTCTATAACGTCACCAATGGCGTGACGCCCCGCCGCTGGATGGTGCAGAGTAACCCGCGCATGGCGATCGCCATTGGCCATCGCATCGGCGGTAGCTGGATCAACAACCTGGACGATCTGCGCCAGCTAGAGCAGCACGCTGAGGATTGGAACTTCCGGCAGGAGTGGCGGCAGATCAAGCTGGAGATCAAGCGGGATCTGGCGGCCTATATCCGCAAGCGCACGGGCATCCTGGTGAATCCTGAATCTATGTTTGACGTGCAGGTGAAGCGCATCCACGAATACAAGCGGCAGCACCTCAACGTGCTGCACATCGTCACTCTGTACAATCGCATCAAGCACGACCCCAATACTGATGTGACGCCCCGCACCTTCATCTTTGGCGGCAAAGCTGCCCCCGGCTACTTCATGGCCAAGCTGATGATTAAGCTAATCAACGCCGTGGGAGATGTGGTAAACAGCGACCCGGATGTGCGCGATCGCCTCAAAGTCGTCTTCCTCCCCGACTACAACGTCACCTTTGGTCAGCGGGTCTATCCTGCTGCGGAACTGTCGGAGCAAATCTCCACCGCAGGCAAGGAAGCGTCGGGCACTGGCAACATGAAGTTCTCCCTCAACGGAGCATTGACCATCGGTACTTTGGACGGGGCCAATGTGGAAATCCGCGAGTGTGTGGGTGAAGAAAACTTCTTCCTGTTTGGGTTGACAACGGATGAAGTGGCGGCGGTGCGATCGCAGGGCTACAACCCCTGGGACTACTACAATGCTAATCCCCAACTGCGGGAAGTAATTGACCTGATTGGATCAGGCCACTTCGCCCACGGCGACGCCAACCTGTTCCGCCCCCTCCTGGACGTGCTGCTCCACCATGACCCGTTCATGCTGCTGGCTGACTACCAGTCCTACATCGACTGCCAGGATCGGGTGAGCCAGGCCTACCGCGACCAGGATCACTGGACGCGCATGTCCATCCTCAACACGGCCCGCATGGGTAAGTTCTCCTCCGATCGCTCCATTCGGGAGTACTGTGAAAACATCTGGGAGGTGCAGCCCGTCAAGGTTGAGGTCGAACCCTACACCCAGGCCCAGGCGGGCCTCAAGGTCGAAGAGCAGGTTTGAAAATAGCTGACTGTGATTCTGATTAGCTGACGATCCCCCCTGCTTCCCTCTAAAGGCTGACGATCCCCCCTAGCCCCCCTTAAAAAGGGGGGAAGCGTAGTCAAAGCCTGCCTCTGCAGGGAAAAGCCCAATCAAAGTCCCCCTTTCTAAGGGGATTTAGGGGGATCAAGCTTCTTTTGGAAATTAACCAAGGTTTTTCCCTATCCTCTTGCATCCACTAATTCCACAGACGGCTATGAAACCTTTGATTCACCGCACCAAGATCGTCGCCACCATCGGCCCCGCCAGCGATTCCCCCGAAATGCTGCGGCAGATGATGCGGGCAGGGATGAACGTAGCCCGGCTCAACTTCTCCCACGGCAGCTACGAAGACCATGCAGCTCGGATTCAACGCCTGCGCTCGGTCTCTGAGGAACTGGATCTGCCGCTGATGTTACTTCAGGATTTGCAAGGCCCCAAAATCCGCGTGGGTGATCTGCCTGGGGAGGGCATGGTGCTCACCGCAGGCGACGCCCTCACCCTGGTGCCGCTTGCCGATTACCAGGAACAGCCCAACACAGTGGCCATTGACTACCCCTATGTGGCCGAAGAAGCCCAACCGGGCACCCAGGTGCTGCTGGACGATGGCCTGCTGGAGCTGAGCGTCCAGGAGATCCAAGGCAATAGGGTGCAGTGCAAAGTCATCGAGGGTGGCGTACTTAAAAGCCACAAGGGCGTGAACTTTCCTGATCTGAACTTGCGGCTGCCCTCCATGACTGAGAAAGACATGCGCGATCTGGACTTTGGCATTGAGCAGGGGGTAGACCTGATTTCCCTTAGCTTTGTGCGTAAGCCGGAGGATATTCAAACCCTCAAAGATTTGCTGCGGGAGAAAGGGGCGGATATTCCCGTGCTGGCCAAGCTGGAAAAACCCCAGGCGATCGCCAATTTAGAAGCGATCGTCGATGAGTGCGACGCCATCATGGTGGCGCGGGGCGACCTGGGGGTAGAGATGAGTCCAGAAAAAGTACCTTTGATTCAAAAGCGGATTATTCACCTGTGCAACCAGAAGGGCATTCCCGTGATCACCGCCACCCAAATGCTGGACAGCATGATCCACAACCCCCGCCCCACCCGTGCTGAGGCCAGCGACGTGGCCAACGCCATCATGGACGGTACCGATGCAGTGATGCTGTCGGGGGAATCCGCCGTGGGAGAATACCCTGTGGAGTCGGTGAAAATGCTGGCCCGCATTGCCACCGAGGTGGAACCCTCCGTCCAGTTTGTCAACTATCCCCCCAACCGCATTGGCGATACGGAGGCCATCAGCGAAGCCCTTCACGCCATTGATGACACTGTGGATCTACAGTGCATCGTTGCCCTTACGGAAACGGGATATACCGCTAAACTGGCATCTGAGGAGCGACCCAAGGCTCCCATCGTGGCCTATACTCCCAATCCCCACGTCTACCATCGCCTGAGCTTGAACTGGGGGGTACGCCCTGTTTTGAAACAGCTTCCCGAAGCGTCTCTGGAGGAAGTACTGCCCCAAATTGAAGCGGATCTGGTGCAGCGCCACTTTGCTGCCCCTGGAGACAAAGTTTTGATCATGGGCGGTTTACCCATGGGTCATTCGGGCGGCACCAATTTTCTAAAAATCCACACCGTTGCCACCCAAAATTAACCCGCGTAGGGGCGAGGCATTTCGGCAAAACGCCTGGTAAGAGATCCAAAGATAATTACGCAATGCTTCGCCCCCTCCGGGAATCGAAATGTTGTGACCAAAACGCAATAATTCGTCCGAAAGGATTTAAGGTAATAAGCATTGCTGCCTGGTGAATTGGGAGAAGGACATGACCGTTGCAGAGGAAACGCAAAAGCCCGTTGATTTCGTCAACCCAGACTATTACATCAACCGCGACTTGAGCTGGCTCCAGTTCAACGACCGGGTGCTGCATGAGGCATTTGACCCGCGCACCCCGCTATTGGAACGACTCAAGTTTCTCGCCATCTTCAGCTCAAATTTGGACGAGTTCTTCATGGTGCGGGTGTCTGGCGTGGTGGAGCAGTCCCAGGCAACCGTCACCGAACTTGGCCCCGATCGCCTCACCCCCGAGCAGCAGTTGACAAAAATCCGCGACCACCTGCTGCCCATCGTGCAGCGGCAGCACCGCTTTTTTCAGGAGGAGCTGCTGCCTTTGATGGCGCAGGAAGGTATCCACCTGCTCACCTACGATCAGCTCACAACGGAACAGAAGGCGTTTCTTCAGGACTACTTTGAGGCCCGCGTCCACCCCATCCTGACGCCCCTGGGGGTGGATCCGGCCCACCCCTTTCCCCTGATGTCGAACCTGAGCCTGAGCCTGGCGGTGGCGGTGCGCGACCCAGAAACCAAAGCGGAGTACTTTGCTCGACTCAAGATTCCCAACAACCTGCCCCGGTTCATCAGCTTTCCTGAGCACTTGCGGATGGCCCACGACCAGCCCGTCGTCTGGGCTGGGGTGGCGCTGGAAGATGTGATTGCTAACCATCTGGACATTTTGTTTCCAGGGATGGTAATTCTGAACTATCATCAGTTCCGCATTACGCGGGATGCGGACTTTCCCGTGCGAGAGGACGAAGCCGACGACCTGATGCTGGCCATTCAGCAGGAGGTTAGTAAACGGCGGCTGGAAGGTTCGGTCATTCGGCTAGAGCTGCACGAGTCGGTGCCAGCCGACATTCGGGAGGCTCTGGTGCGTGAGCTAAAGATCACCGAGGATCTGGTCTACCCCCTCGAAGGGAGACTGAACCTGAAGGATTTGTTTTTCTTCCTCTCCGTTCCTCGCCCAGACCTGAAAGACAAGCCCTGGACGCCAGTCATTCCCTCGCGGCTGCGGGCGCTGCATGACGCAGAGCGGAGCGGATCTGCCGAAGACGCCCCCCAGGCCGCCGATATCTTTGCCATCATTCGCGAGAAAGACCTGCTGGTACACCATCCCTATGAAGCCTTTGATGCTTCAGTGGAAACGTTGATCACCCTGGCGGCCCGCGATCCGCAGGTGCAGGCCATCAAGATGACCCTTTATCGCACTTCAGGGGATTCTCCCATTGTCAAAGCCTTGATGGAAGCGGCAGAGCAGAAAAAGCAGGTGGCGGTGCTGGTGGAGCTGAAGGCCCGATTTGATGAGGAGAGCAATATTGAGTGGGCAAAGCAGTTGGGGCAGTCGGGCATCCACGTCGTCTACGGGGTGCTGGGGTTGAAGACCCACACCAAGACCCTGCTGATTGTGCGGGATGAGGGCGATCGCCTGCGTCGCTATGCCCACATTGGCACAGGCAACTACAACTCCAAAACCGCCAAGCTCTACACCGACCTGGGCATTATGACCTGCCGGGACGACATTGGGGCCGATTTGACGGATTTATTTAACTTTCTCACCGGTTTTTCCCGACAAAAGTCCTTTCGCACGCTGCTGATTGCCCCCGTGACGATGCGCGATCGCATGATGGCCATGATTCGCCGCGAAATCGACCACGCCCGGCAGGGGCGGGTGGGGCGCATCATTGCCAAGATGAATTCCCTGGTCGATCCCGACATCATTCAGCTCCTGTATGAAGCCTCCCAGGTCGGGGTAGAGATTGATCTGATCATTCGGGGTATTTGCTGCCTGCGTCCTGGCCTGCCGGGGGTGAGCGACCGGATTCGCGTGATCAGCATCATTGGGCGATTTTTGGAGCACTCCCGCATCTTTTATTTCAGCAATGATGGCCAGGAGGAAATCTACATCGGCAGTGCCGACTGGATGCCCCGCAATTTGGATCGGCGGGTTGAGGCGATCGCCCCGGTGGCAGACCCCGACCTGAAGGAGGAACTGAAGGATCTGCTGGATATCTTCCTGTCCGACAATCGGCAAGCCTGGGAGATGCAGCCCGATGGCAGCTATGTGCAGCGACGACCTGGAGAGGATGAACCAGAACAGAGTGCCCATGAAGTCTTAATGCGGCGGACTTTAGGGTGAGCTGGGCGGTGCATCTCCTGGGGGGTGGCATGAAATGATACTTGAGAACGCGGATTTCATCAGGTGAAATTTTGGGGTAGGGGGGCATGGCGTTGCTATGTCTGGGTGGGGGCATGGCGTTGCCATGCCCCTACGGGGGGGGCATGGCGTGGCTATGTCTGGGTGGGGGGCATGGCGTTGCCATGCCCCTACGGGTGGGGTGGGTTACAAATTATTCAATTCATTACCCTTACCCGAATTTTGCACTTTTCCTGGATAGGCTAAAGCTTGCATCTTGGGAGCGGGTTGAATTACTTAGAAATACTGAAGCCTCCCCCCCTCACATGACTTTCGTCGAGTATCATTCTGTTCATTCACTCACTGAGGAGAATTTCAAAGATGCCTCTTACCAAAAGATGTCTTGCAGAATTTATCGGCACCCTCTGGCTGGTGCTGGGCGGGTGCGGCAGTGCCGTGCTGGCTGCTACTTTTACGTCTCCAGGTGTGCAAATTAGTGACAGTGCTCTCTATCCTTTAGGATTAGGTTTCATTGGCGTCTCCTTCGCCTTTGGATTAACCGTCCTCACCATGGCCTATGCCATTGGCCACATCTCTGGCTGCCACCTCAATCCGGCGGTTTCCTTTGGGCTGTGGGCCGGTAAGCGGTTTCCGGCGTCGGAGCTGCTGCCCTACATCGTCGCTCAGGTGCTGGGGGCGATCGCCGGAGCAGGCATCGTCTACCTGATTGCCAGCGGTCAGCCTGATTTTGTCTTAACCGGCGGCAATCCTCTGGCCACCAATGGTTTTGGTGCCCACTCGCCAGGGGGCTATGGCCTGGTGGCGGCGTTCATCTGCGAAGTGGTGATGACCTTCATGTTTCTGATCATCATCCTGGGGTCAACCGACCACCGTGCCCCCGCAGGTCTGGCTCCCATCGCCATTGGCCTGGGGCTAACCCTCATCCACCTGATCAGCATCCCGGTGACCAATACATCAGTTAACCCTGCCCGCAGCACGGGGCCTGCCCTGTTTGCTGGGGTTGAACTCTTCAGCCAGGTCTGGCTGTTCTGGGTCGCACCTATCCTGGGAGCGATTTTGGCGGGAATCGTTTACTCCAGCATTTTTGAAACCACGGCAACCACCGTTGGTCAGCGGGAAAAAGAGCTAGTCTAGATAAGATATCGGTAAACGGCGTAGGGTGGGCAGTTGCCCATCCTATCGGTGTATCTACCCGCCGCTGGGCGAAAAATTAGGGTTTGCTTGGCTCATGACGGACACGGCGATCGCACGCTTTTGGGAACTGGTTGGCTGGACCTTTGCGCTGAATGTGGAGGCATTCCAGGGCATTGCCACCATACCCCAGGGGGTGCTGGTTGCGACCCTTGTCGTGCTGCTGGCGGGGCTTTCCCAGGCGATCGCCCAGGGCATTATCCTCTTCATTAACCAGGTAACGCCCGTTCGCTTTGTTCTGAGCCTGCTGGTAAACGCCATCCTATTTGTGGCCGGGTTCTTTTGCCTGGTGTTGAGCACCTGGTTGATTATTCTGCTGCCCTGGACGGCATCCCTGCCCTTCAGCGTGCTGGCCACCGTTCTGGGAGTGGCCTACGCTCCTCTGGTTTTTAGCTTTCTGGGTGCCCTGCCCTACCTGGGGGTGCCCATCCTTACCCTGCTCTCGGTCTGGCACTTCCTGGCGATGGTAGTGGGGGTAAGTGCGGTCAGCGGCCAGGGCGTCGGGCTGGCGTCTACCTATGTGGCCGTGGGTTGGATTGTCCTCCAGGTCTTGCAAAATACGGTGGGCCAGCCCATTGCCCGGTTGGGTAATCGGATTGCCAATGCGGTGGCGGGGGTAGAGCTGGCGACGGATCGGCGGGAAGTCGTCGAGCGGGTGCGCGATCGCATTGGCGAAACCCTCACGACGGATAGCCTGGATTGGGGCGAAGAGCTGCGGCAACGCATTACCGAACTCCGCCAGCAGGCTGCCGAGGGGCTGGTGGCGATCGCCGACGAAATTTCCCATCCCCCCAGCTCTGCTCCCCTGGGTACAGGCATGACAGCGGCGACAGACCATGCTGCCGCGCCTGGCAGACCGTCCTCCGGGTTCATCAAAGGCGGACGACAGGGTCGCCGCCGCACCTGGCAAACCATCCTGGGCTTGCTGGGTATTTCCCTCTTAACCGTTGTGATCCTGGTGGTGCTGCGCCCGGTGCGCGAATGGTGGTTTGGCTGGTACGACGATCTGCCCCAGCTCTTTCGCTTTATGTTTAGCCTGGTGTGGATTGGCCTGGTGGCCCTGGTGGTGGCGGGTCTGCTGGCCCCCCTGGAAACTTTGGGATGGTGGGCCGGGTGGTACGACGACGAAATTGACACCCTGGTCAACGCGGGCGAGCTGGCCACACCGGCAGCCCAGACGACGGGCACCCCGCCCCCGATCGCGCGCTACGTGGTCTACCTGGACGGCATTGGCAAATCTACCTTTGAGTACCTTCCCGATATTGAAACCTTTCTCGACACCCTGGCCCCAGCCCTGCCCAGCCGTGTGGCCCTGATTCGCGGCATCATGCCCTACTCGGTGATCAACAATCCGCTGGATGAGGATCGGCCCCTGGCGTTTCTCTGGAAAGCCGCCGACAAAGCTCGATTGGCCAACCCCCTGGCGCTATTGGGGCTGCTGGTTAATATTCGCAACGTTTTGGTGGTGGGGGTTTCTGCCGACCAGCGCTATGGGCCACTCTACAACCAGGGAATTGCCCAGGTGGTTTTCAATGGGCTGATCAAAAATGGGTATGAAATGGGCAGCGGCACGCCCATTACCCTGATGGGCTATAGCGGCGGCGGGCAGATGGCCTGTGCCTGTGCGCCATTCCTCAAGCGTGCCCTGAGTGCTCCCATTGACGTTATTTCCCTGGGCGGGGTGATCAGCGGTAACTGCAACATTCTCAAGCTAGAGCAGCTCTACCATCTGGTGGGCGATCGCGACAGCGTCGAGCGCATTGGCCCGGTCATGTTTCCGGGGCGCTGGAAAATTTTTCCCCTCTCGTACTGGAATCGGGCCAAGCGGCGCGGTAACCTTTCCATTTTCTCCATGGGGCCGACGGGGCACCAGGTGCCGGGGGGCATTCTTGACCCGACTTTTATTCTCCCCGATGGGCGCAGCGCCCTGCAGCAAACCATCGATTACATCAACGCCATTCTGCAGGGAGAGCTGCTGCCCGAGCCTGACCTAAGTGCTGTCAAACCCAGTAACTACGATCGCTACCGCAAGGCTCCCTTCAACCGTCCAGAATACTATCCGCTGCAATCGCAGCTTTCATCCGATTACTATCGCCCCATTGCCCCCTGGATGGGGCGGTTAATCTTACCCGCACGGGATAAGCGGCAGCAGGTCCAGGGATCGCTATTTGAAGTCCACCACGCCCCAGAGGACTATCGGCACCTGGTGGGTACCGTGGTGGCGCTGCGGTGGAGTCAGCACCCGGTCGTGCAGCGGCTCGTCCAGGCGGTTACCAAAGACGTTCACTTCAGTGCCGATGCGGAGTACACCAGCATTTACGAAGGGTTGGTGCATCCCGATCGCCTCAACCACTGGCAGCAGGTTGACCCCCTCGAATCTCTGGCCGGGTCGCATCCAGTAAATGATGTGATGGTTATGCTGCAGGAACCGGTGACGGTGGAGCCACAGACCGGTGGCCCATGGGGGATGGGAGACCCTGTTACCTGGGCGTTGTCTATCGCCAGTGA